>JAUILB010000291.1 GCA_030432815.1 Alphaproteobacteria bacterium
CAGCTTATTGTCATCGATGAAACGATCACCCTGATAATGACTAAAGCCAAGTGCTTCAAAAAAATCCATATCGACGATAGAAGCACCGGTAGAAACGATGGCATCCACCATGCCGGCTTCCACCATATCACGATAAACATGCATACATCCGCCTGCGGAGGTAGAGCCTGCTAATGTAAGAATAACGCTGCAGTCGGGATCTTCAATGGCCATATTGAAGATTTTTGTCGCTCTCGCCAGATCTCTGGACGTGAAAGCCATTTTATCCATGGCTTCAATAATCGGCCTAGCGTCGAAAGTTTTTATATCAATATGCTCAACTTTTTTTGAGAGCAATTGCTCTTTCTCATTTGTATTAATGTTGGTGGACATAAGTATTATTCCTTTAGCTGTATCAATTTAGGTCAGACAGTATGTATGACTGGAGCCATAGCGCGATTTTTAGCGCCGATTATATTTCTGTTTTCGGTAATCGCCACAAGCGTATCCGAATGAAATCCATTAAATTGCGACTGCATTGCATATCCGTATGCTCCCAGATTATAAAAAATAACCCAGTCGCCTTCGGAAACATCAGATGGTAGCTTGAACGGCCCTTCCATAACATCGCAACTGTCGCAGGATGGACCAAACAGTTTAAAATCATCTGTTAATTCCGTTGAGGGCATGCCGCTTATTTCAAGTTTCTCAACAGGATAGGTCCAGTTCATTATACCTGCATCAAACAGTGAGCCGTAAACACCATCATTGATGAAAAGTTCTCTTCCTTTTCTCAGTTCGATTCGGGCAGCGACGGCGCAGGATTCGGCAACGAGCGCTCTACCGGGTTCACATAGGATTTCCAGCTGTTCCATACCGCATTCTTTAATAGCTTTGTTTATTTCGCTAAAGTAAAGATTAATTGGTGGTGCAGCCAGATCCGGGTAATCAACGGGAAAACCTCCTCCTACATCCAGAATGTCTATTTCAATATTCGCTGCGTCAATGATCTGCGAGACATCATGTATAGCCTCATAGAAAGCTTGCGGTCTCATACATTGTGAGCCTACATGGAAACATACACCAAGTTTCGAAGAAAAGCTTCGGGCTTGTTGGAGAAGTTCAATAGCATCTTCCCTGTTTGCGCCAAACTTGCCGTCAAGTGAGTATGCTGCGCCCTTTCTGTTCACACTAATACGCAACATCAGGTCAATATCGCGGGCAAAGTCTGTTTCCTCACGAATTTTATTCAGTTCATCAATGTGATCGAATGCAAAAGTCCGGACACCAAGGCTATATGCTTCCCTGATTGCCTGACGGCTTTTTACCGGATGCATGAAATAGAGCTTGGCTGTTGGAAATAGAGCAAAAACCTTTTTGATTTCACGAAGCGAGGCGACGTCGAAAGATCGCATCCCTGCGTGCCATAATGTTTTCAAAACGGCAGGGTGCGGGTTAGCCTTGATTGCATAAAGGCATCGGTCAGAAAATATATTCAAGAATATTTCTGCTTTTTCAATAAGCTTATCAGGAAAAAACAAATGAACGGCGTCATTTGAGTTTTCATTAAGTATAGCATCGCTGGAGCATGAATATTGCTCAATACCTTCAAGCATCCAGCTGTTATTAAACACATTAAGTTGTGGGACTGGCAATAGCCGTTTAATAGCTTTCACAGGCCTTACCCCTTTCTAAAAAAATGACACTAGGTCAAAAAAAGATGATATTTTTTTAAAGGGTCGTCGATTTTAAACCGACTTTGTGCGCATCCTTCAGGAATGCGCGGGCATATGGATCATTTCCATTATCATTGAAAAATAATCATACACTTTGGGCGAATGAAAATTATTTGTGTTGACGGTACCTTGTAACGCAATCGCATCTATATTTGAAAATAAAGTCATTCCATTTAATCCTTTTGAGGAATGCCACAATTAAGCAAATTAAAACCAACGTTACCGCTTAACCTGAATTTGGAATTATTCCATATTCGTCGATATAGGTACATACAATAACAACTTGCCTATGCGCTTTTTTTTTATAAATTGCAAGTTATTTTATTGCATTATTATTATTTTTTATTTTTTACTTAGAACTTCGTAGGCGGCTTTAACCTGTTGGAATTTTATGGCAGTTTCCGCATCCCCCATATTTGTATCGGGATGATAAAGTTTCGCAAGCCGGCGATAGGATGACTTTATCTCCGCCTCTGTTGCGTCATCATCCAGATCAAGAACCGCTAGCGCATCAGAACGGCGTTCTTCCTTGCCATATGTGCTGGGGGTGTCATCAAATGTACCGCTGCTTCGGTATCCCTTGGCACGGCGGAATTCTTCCTGCGCCCGTCTCATGGCTTCTTCTCGGGATAGACCATCAAAATAGTTCCAGTTTTTATTAAACTGCGCCGCATGGGGTTGGCAGAAATGCCATTTATCATTGCTGTCCGGTGCTTTGGGCGCTGGGTAATCGCCAGGCTCTTCACAGCCATCATAATCACAAAGGCGCACGGAAACAGGGTCCCGTTCGCTTGTATAGTCGCCCCATTTGGGGAATGTCCATGATTTGGATCGTGACATTAATATCGCCTTTGGTTAAAACTGCATAACTAGCAGTTTTAACCAACCATAAACAAGCCTTATTTAGAAAAAGTGAATATGACATATATTGTACGCAATGCACGTAAGGAAGATGCAAAAGAACTGGCAATACTGATTAACCATGCCGGAACCAGCCCAAGAAACAGAGGGCTTGACATTATCGGATGGGAAGCCGCGGCTATAGAAGATGAAGACGGTTTTGATTATGGCGCGAGCATTGTTGCATCAGAAGATGATTTGTTCAGTTATAATAATATTCGTGTGCTTGAAACGGATGGTAAAATTGCCGCCATGGCGCTTTGCTTTGAAGCTTTCAGGCGTACACCGAAACAAATGGAGCAGATCTCCGAACATCTTCGCATTTTCAAAGAACTAACCAACACGATTGCAGGTGAATTTTATCTGGATAGCCTTGCCGCGCTGCCGGATTATCGCGGGCAGGGATACGGACGCATCATGCTTGAAGACAGCATCGAAAAAGCACGCATGCAGGGCTATCCAGCGGTATATCTAATCGCTTTTACGGAGAATGTTGCCGGCGTATCACTTTATGAAAAAACGGGTTTTGAAAAAGTAACGATCAAAGCGTCAAGTGGTCATCCTGATTTGCCTTATACAGGCGATGTGGTGCTTTATAGGAAAGATATTTAACGTATGAGCGGTGCCATGAAAAAAATATTTATGATTGGTATGCTGGTATTTACGGGATTTTTATCCGGTATTTACGCGAGTGCCAACGATGAAACCTACACGCCCAGCCCGGAAAATATTGAAGCACGAAAATGGTTTCAGGATGCGAAATTCGGTATTTTCCTTCATTGGGGGGTTTATAGTGTTCTTGCTGGTGGTGGTGATATGGGGGCTGCTGAATGGATTATGGAAAATAAACAAATCCCCATCAAGCAATATGAAAAACTGCCGGCATTTTTTAATCCGCAAGGGTTTGATGCCGATGAATGGGTCAGAAGTTTTAAGGAAGCGGGTGCAAAATATATTACCATCACCACAAAGCATCATGACGGTTTTGCCATGTATGACAGCGCGGTCAGCGATTATAATATTGTTGACAGGACACCGTTTAAACGCGATGTGATGAAGGAATTAAAGGAAGCCTGTGACAGGCACGGACTAAAACTGTTTTTTTATTATTCGCAGCTTGATTGGCATCATCCCGATTATTATCCCCGTGGTCGAACCGGGCAGCAATATACCGGCCGGCCCGAAGAAGGGGATTGGGATAGTTATATTGACTACCAGAACGCACAATTAAGGGAACTGCTG
>JAUILB010000292.1 GCA_030432815.1 Alphaproteobacteria bacterium
CGAGCGCAATGTATCTGAAAAGTGAAATTCTGTGACGGGAAAGTATAAGAAAAACAAGTAAAATACAGGCAACCGAAACACTATAAAAACTATCAAATTCAACAATGCCTGAAAAATAAATCCCAATGCCCAGAGCAATTAAAATCGGTACCGCCAGAACAAATTGTTCATGTTCCAAATAGAATAAATTTTCCAGTTTTTTCAATATTGCTGAAATTTTTGTATCCCCCAGTTAAAAATGTAAATTTAATTACAAAAAGACTTCCATTTTCAAGCTATAATATGCTAGTAAAAGCACAACAAAATCAAGCAGTGCCGGTATTAATATCATTTGAGCATTTCTAATGCATTTCAAAAGAGTCACTGCGGAAAATCGAAATTTAATCCAGTTGGAGCTTCATAGCAGTTAAATGAAGAAAGTTGTTACACGATTTGCGCCCTCTCCCACGGGCTTTTTACATATTGGCGGTGCACGCACCGCATTGTTTAATTGGTTATTCGCAAGGCATTACGGTGGGGAATTTCGTGTTCGTGTTGAAGATACGGACCGCGCGCGTTCTACTCAGGAAGCTGTCGATGCCATCTTTTATGGTCTTAACTGGTTAGGTCTCAAGGCTGATAATGATATAGTGTTTCAATTTTCCAACCGCGAACGCCATGCTGAAATTGCATATAAATTGCTTGAAGAAGGTAAGGCATACAAATGTTATGCCACCAAAGAAGAACTGGTTGAAATGCGTGATACGGCCAAGGCAGAAGGACGCCCATTGGGTTACGATGGACGTTGGCGTGACCGTAATCCAGACGATGCTCCTCACGGGGCAGATCACGTTATTCGCTTTAAAGCACCACGCGAAGGTGAAATAATAATTAAAGACCACGTGCAAGGCGATGTAAAAGTTCAGAATAAAGAACTGGATGATATGGTCTTACTGCGGGCTGATGGCACACCAACTTATATGCTTTCAGTAGTGGTAGATGACCATGATATGGGTGTTACACACATTATTCGTGGCGATGATCATTTAACAAATGCTGCAAGACAGGCTCAGCTCATAAATGCTATTGGTTGGAAGCTGCCTGAATATGCCCACATACCACTTATACATGGCCCAGATGGCGCTAAATTATCCAAACGACACGGAGCATTAGGTGTTGATGCTTATAGAGATATGGGGTATTTACCAGAAGCCATTAAAAATTACCTGTTACGCTTGGGGTGGGCACATGGCGATGAAGAGGTAATTTCCGAAAAGCAGGCGATTGAATGGTTTGACCTGGATGGTATTGGGAAATCACCATCACGTTTTGATTTCGCAAAGCTGGAGAACCTTAACGGCATATATATGCGTGAACTGGTGGACAATCAAACTTTGGCACAAAACTGTCAGCCATTTCTGGAAGAAAAAATCGGACGTTCATTAAATGAGACTGAAAGAGAAAAACTGATAGTGGCGATGCAGGAACTTAAAAACCGAGCAAAGAATTTGATTGACCTTGCCGATAGTGCCGCATTTATTTTTACTTCACGCCCACTTCAAATAGTGCCAAAAGCCATGCAAGCCTTAAATGATAGTGCAAAAATTGTGCTTGCAAAAATATATGACGATCTGGAACCGGTGACGGATTGGAAAAGAGATACCCTTCAGTCTGTAATTGAAAATTTTGTTCAGGCTGAAGAAATAGGATTTGGTAAAGTGGCACAACCGTTGAGGGCCGCCCTTACTGGCAGCAATGTAAGCCCCGGCATTTCAGAGGTACTTGAATGGCTGGGAAAAGAAGAAAGTTTAACAAGGATTAAGGATCAAACGTAAAAGTTTATAAATTTCACAAAAAATAAACGATTTTTAATGTAAAAATATGTAAGAAAACAAAAATATATAACTTTTTGATAAGTGATCAAAAAGTTACAAAAGACAGAAGGATGGAGACTTATGGAAGCAAAATATAAAAAAACAGTATCAGAAGATACAGCAACTCTGACTATTCGGGGAAAATCATACGAATTACCAATTTATGGTGGTTCAACCGGTCCTGACGTCATAGATATTCGTACATTATACCGTGACACTGATATGTTCACTTTTGATCCAGGTTTCACATCCACGGCAAGCTGTGAAAGTGCAATTACCTACATAGATGGTGGCAAAGGTGAGCTTCTTTACCGGGGTTATCCAATTGAACAGCTCGCTGAAAAAAGCGATTTTCTTGAAGTTGCCTATTTACTGCTGAACGGTGAACTTCCAACAGTAGAGCAAGATAAAAAGTTTAAACATGACATTACATATCATACGATGGTTCATGAGCAACTGGTAAGATTTTTCACTGGCTTCCGCCGAGACGCTCACCCCATGGCTATAATGTGTGGCGTTGTAGGAGCAATGTCTGCATTTTACCATGATAGCACCGATATTAATGATCCGGAACAACGCAGGGTGGCATCAAACCGCTTGATTGCGAAGATACCTACTATTGCTGCAATGACATATAAATATTCTATTGGTCAGCCATTTGTATATCCGCGCAATGATTTAAATTACGCCGAAAATTTCCTCTATATGACGTTTGGCGTTCCAAAGTGTGAAGATTATAAAGTCAGCCATACACTGGCTGATGCAATGGACAAAATTTTTATTCTTCATGCTGACCACGAACAAAATGCATCAACATCCACTGTACGACTTGCAGGATCATCAGGTGCTAACCCATTTGCATGTATAGCCGCTGGTATTGCATCACTCTGGGGACCAGCGCATGGTGGTGCGAATGAAGCATGTCTTAATATGCTTAGTGAAATTGGCAGTGTTGACCGAATACCTGAATTTATTGATCGTGCGAAGGATAAAAATGATCCGTTCCGCCTTATGGGTTTTGGACACAGGGTATATAAAAACTTTGATCCACGTGCCAAGGTTCTTCAACAATCTGCCAATGAGGTATTGGCAGAACTTGGCATCAATGATCCGCTCCTTGACGTAGCAAAGGAACTTGAGCGTATTGCGCTTGAAGACCCTTATTTCATTGAAAAGAAACTTTATCCAAATGTAGACTTTTATTCAGGTATCATCCTGAAAGCTATGGGCTTCCCTACTTCCATGTTTACGGTGTTGTTTGCACTCGCACGCACAGTAGGATGGATTTCTCAATGGGGCGAAATGATAGAAGATCCTACGCAAAAAATCGGACGGCCGCGTCAGCTCTTTATTGGTGAAAAGCAGCGGGATTATATTGACATAAAAAACAGATAAATTTTAATAATAAAATAAAAACCCGGCAACTTCGCCGGGTTTTTTTATTTCTTTTCGATAAGTTCTATCATGTAACCATCAGGATCTCTAACAAATGCGATTACAGATCCCCCGTGTTTCATAGGACCTGGTGGTCTGGGAATATCCACACCTGCTTTTTCCAATTCTTCGCATGTCGCGTATATATCCGGCACGCCAAGAGCAATATGACCAAACGCAGTGCCCATCTCATACGGTTCCTTTTGATCCCAGTTATGGGTAAATTCAATTACTGTGTTATTTTCCTCATCCCCATAACCCACAAACGCGAGTGTGAATTTACCGCTGGGATAATCCTTACGGCGGATAAGTGACATACTGAAATATTTACAATAAAAGTCGATTGAAACATCCAAATCCATAACGCGGATCATAGTGTGGAGCATTTTGAAATTATGTACCATCAGTTAGCGATCATTGCCGTAAATGTTGCTTCTGCAATAAGATTTCCATTTACTTTTCCCTGAGCAGAAAACTTCCAGATACTTCTTCTGCTTTGCTCTTTTTGGACATGAAGTTCAAGTATTACACCAGGTTCCACTGGTTTTCTAAACTTTGCACCT
>JAUILB010000293.1 GCA_030432815.1 Alphaproteobacteria bacterium
ACTGGCGATTGAATCTGCCTATAAAGCAAAAGGAATACTTGAAGAAGGGATAAGGAAAACCACTTGGGGTGCCAGTGAATTCTTCCGTTCGCAGCCCTTTTTTGTTTTGGTGAGGTTTGGTAAATGGCATGAACTGCTTGAAGTCCCCAAACCATTTGTAAAGGCACAGTTTGTTACCGGCATGTGGCATTTTGGCAGGGGTATGGCTTATCTTAACCTGGGTCGTATGGAAGAAGCGGAACAGGAATTAAATAAGTTGGAGGAGTTTGTTGCAAAATTTGCTGATGGAATACCCGGGTATCCGACAGAAGGAAAGAAGGTCCCGGGTGACAATCTGGCCATTGCAGCGGCATTGTTGAAGGGCGAAAGGGACACAATCAATGGAAATATTGATGATGCAATCCATCATTTCGCAACAGCAGTTAGATTGGAGGATGCAAATACTTATTATGAACCTGCGGCATGGAATTTTCCGACAAGGCATTATTTGGGAGCACTATTGCTAGATGCCAACAGGCCTCGTGAGGCGGAGGTTGTATATTGGGATGATCTTAAGAAAAACCCAAACAATGCGTACGCTTTATATGGGCTATATCAAAGCCTGACCGCACAAGGAAAAGAAAACGAAGCACAGATATTTTTAACGCGCTACGAAGAAGCTTGGAAAGATTCAGATGTTAAACTCACCAGGAGCAGATTTTAAGCATTTTTGAATAACTTATATATAGTGCTATAATTTTTCTATATTGTGCTATAATTTTTTAGAAAAATAATTGGAAGCACTAATATTTCCCTTCTTATTGAATTTTCATAGGCTTGATTTGAAAGGGTTTTAACGGTTGGATTTACTTTCTGAATTAAAACGTAGAAATATTTTTAAGGTCGCAGCAGCATATGTCGCTCTCGGTTGGCTTGTTGTCCAGATATCAGATGTCGTGGTTCCCGCGCTTAAGCTTCCTGACACCATAAACAGTATCGTTGTTTATATCGGCATTATAGGGTTTCCGTTTGCTCTCTTTTTTGCCTGGGCATACGAATTAACCCCAGAAGGGGTGAAGCGCACTAAAGACGTAGATGAAGATGAAAGCATTCGGAGCTCGACAGGACAAAAAATCCATTACATCACCATAAGCCTTCTAAGTCTGGCTATTGTATTTTTACTCATTGACCGCAACTGGGAAAATAGCTCAAATGCTGAATTTAGTGACTCTATAGCGGTTTTGCCCTTTGTGAATATGTCTGAAGATGAAAATAACGAATATTTTTCTGATGGGCTGTCCGAAGAAATTCTAAATGTGCTCGTTAAGCTTCCTAATTTGAGGGTCGCGGCACGGACATCATCTTTTGCTTATAAGGGCAGCAACAGCAACATGAGAGTTGTTGGTCAGGAATTGGGCGTCGAGCACCTGCTGGAAGGGTCAGTACGAAAACAGGGAAACCGGGTGCGTATAACCGCACAGTTAATCAGGTCGGCGGATGGTTTTCATCTTTGGTCAGAAACGTATGACCGTGAATTAAAAGATATTTTTGATGTTCAGGAAGAAATCGCAAACGCGATTGGCAGCACCCTGGCATTGGAGATGGATATTTCCCAGACACCGTCACTGATTACCACAAGAACAGAAAATATGCAGGCATATGACCTTTACCTTGAGGGAAAAATGCTTGTTTCAAAACGTGGTATAAAAAATATACGCAAAGCATTGGAAGTTCTTGATACTGCGACCAAGCTTGATCCTGAATATGCTCCTGCATGGGGAATGTTGGCACAGGCTCATTCCCTAGCTTATTACAGTAGCGAAATAGAAACGACCATAAAAGGAATGTTTCTTGGTGAAGAAGCAGCGAGAAGAGCGCTAAGAATTGATCCTAATTCAAGCCATGCTCATGGTGCGCTGGGTGATATTCTGAAAGACAAATATCAATGGCAGGAAGCCGAAGAACATTATATCATGGCATTACAGCATGATCCGGAAAATGTTGAGGCAATAGAGCAATATGGTCAGCTTTTCATGCGCACAGGAAAATTTACAAAAGCATTACCCTATGTCACCCAAGCCAGAGAAATACATCCGGAAGGTCAGGTCTATTATCTTGTAGAAGCAATGGTCAGAAATTTCCTTGGGCAAAAGCAAGCAAGTTTTGACCTTCTGGCACAGGCATTGGAAGTTGGAGATGGAACCTCGCGATATCCTGCCGGTGTAAGATTTTTGGTTGGGTTGACTGTTGATGATACAGAAACTAGCAGGCATTTCCTCACCCTTCTTATGGAGCATAACGAACTTGAAAATTCTCCATTTTTAAATGATATACTACTGAACGCGATAGGTGACAGGCAGGCACTACTGGATCACCTTAATAAGGCTTATCAGTTTTTTGAAAAAAATCCCGAATTATTAAATTCTGAAAATGCAATGGCTTCTACTGTTTATGCCGGGCTTGCCGCAACTGCAGGTGATTATGAGCTTGCCATAGATTTTATTGAGATAGAAGCAAATCTAAGCATTGAGCATGTTGATCATGATTTTCTTGGGACGTCATGGATTGATGCGTTCAAACCGATCCAGAATAACCCACGATACAAGGATGTTAGGCGCAAATACGGGCTTGTGGAATACTGGAAAGCAAGTGGGTGGCCTGATTTCTGTAGGCCTGTGAGTGAAGATGATTTTGAGTGCTATGGTGAAATTGATAACTGAAAATAGTAATATTTCCGCTTAAAGATAAGGTTTAGCTAACTACATTCATTTGCCTTTTGGTTGTTGTAAATATTAATAACCAACCTTCTTTAACCACATAAATACCGCTTATCGCAGCAAATTTACCGTTTATCGAAATCCACTTTTTTTTAACTAGAAATTTGGCTTAGTATTCTTTGGGATCACATGATCCTAATTTCTTTGGGTAGGGAAATTACAAAAAGGCATTTGCCAAAAAAAGTATGATTACAACTAACCAAGGACATTAAAAATGAGAAATCTTATCGCTCTTACTGCCACTACAGTCATCAGCATGACCACCGCTTCCGCTCAGGCCGCAGACAAGCCATCAACCATCAACGAATGGGTCAAGCAGGCCGGCAGTGCCATTGAAGAAAAAATGGAATATCCGAAGACTGCAGCCATGACCGGCGAAACGGATACCCATACATTTGTTGTTACCGTAAACCGTCAGGGTGATATTCTTGAAATTACAAAAGGTGACAAGGTCAAAAGAAATTATTTTGATAACGCATCGAACCGGGCACTCCGATATGTTGATCTTCCCGATCTTCCGGCGAGTTATGCAAAAGATACATTAAGCTTTGCACTGGTGCTTGATTATTCAAACAATGAAGATGAGCTGGAAAAGGGTGACGCGAAAAAATTATCGGACCGTCAAATTCTTGCACTGTCAGGTGGTAAAACCGTGAACGGAAAAAAAGAAACCATTGACGGATTTTAAAATTTACTGATTAATTGAATTTATGAATTATGCACCCGCGAAATTCAGAAACAAATCCCCCCGTTCCTCAAAATCATGAAATGCATCATAGCTTGGGGATGCGGGGGATAGGAGAATATATCCCCCTTCGGGTGTTATTTTCTTCGCTTTTTTAACCGCTTCTTCAAGGCTAGCGGCCATATATTTACGGGGGGTATTAAGCTGTTCATATATCCGCGGGCCCGTTGTATAGGAACAGATCACATTTACATTTTCACTTGCGTCAATAACTTTGCAAAGTGCGCTATAATCCTGCTTCCTGTCTTCCCCACCGGCGAGAAGGGTGATCTGTTTATCATGCAGTGCCTTAAGCGCGGCGACCGATGCTTCAGGGTCGGTTGAAATACTGTCATTAACATAAAAA
>JAUILB010000294.1 GCA_030432815.1 Alphaproteobacteria bacterium
GCATATGTATATATTAATACGGCTAATCCAAGATGGGCGGTAAGCCTATAGTGGCTCACATCCGGCTGGTCTACAAGGCCACTTTTGACCATATACCAACCAAGAAGGCCCTGCCCGCCCCCTAACAACAACAAAGTCCAAAGATGTGGTTTGAGCGCCCGTTTTATTTTTTTACGTGCCAGAAAAATAAAAAACGGAATTGCATAAATTACCCCAATTAACCGACCCAATACACGATGAAAATATTCCCAGAAAAAAATATTTTTAAACTCATCCAACGTCATACCAATATTTACCTTCTGGTATTCCGGATACTGTTTATAGGCTTCAAATTCAGCGTTCCATTCCGCCTCGTTTAAGGGGGGAATAATCCCACTTATGGGTTCCCAATTTACCATACTTAAACCGGACTCAGTTAAGCGGGTGATTCCGCCTACAACAATCATTGTAAAAACAAATGCGCAAACAATAAAAAGCCAAATCGCCACATGTCGGTTATTGCGGTCTTTTGTACGTAGATACTGATTCAATTTCCGGTCTCTGGTTCGGGTCGTGGATAATCAGACTTATAATTTATTTCCTAAAAGAAAAAAAGACACTAATTTAAATTTGTTCCGCATTAAATGCTTTGGTGAATTTCATAATTCTTATGGCACCTAAACCATGATCCGTGCCGCCAACGCGCGAAAGACTTCTAATGTCAACGCGGCTGCCATTTTGTGTGGATGTAATTCTTACGACAAGATCATCATGAAAATGGAACCATTTTGTATAATCGGTAGCTTCAAACCTACCTTTTGAGGGGTCTTCGCCTACAACTTCCCAGTCAAGCTCTTTCGCTATTTTAATGGCACGTGCATAAGCCTCATTTTCATTTAAATCTGTAAAGATCGGTTTTATCCAGGGAAACTTGGCCTTTTGCTTTTCAGCTGTTTCTTGTGGATATTCAAAACTGTTTGTTCTTCCCGGCGCATTAAGAAGTGCAATAAATTCAGGTGGGTTTTGCATATCTGTGGTCACGTCATGGACGCCAGGCAGGCCTGTCCAGTCCTCAGCTTCCTGATTAACACCAAAAATATAACCCGCATAAGCAAACGTTAAAACAACCACATAGCAGATCGAGGTTTGCTTTAAATCTTTAACAAAAAAACGAAAGACAAAAAAAACAAACACCAAAGCGGAAATCGCAGCGTAACTCATATACCCCATTGTCATTCGAAAACCTGTCATAGGTTCCCAGAAACCGAGCTTGGTTCCAACACCAGCAAATAAAGGAAGCATCCCAATAACAGAAAGAACAAAAATCACCCTTAACAGAATTGCTTTAGATTTATTCTGCATAATTATTACTCCCTTTAATATTTATAGAAATTATGTTTTTGCGTCTGAAGAATTTCTCAACACATTGCTGATAACATATTTTTCGAAATTCACCTCTTCTTCGAGTGTAATTGTAAGATACACTTTTTCTTCATTCGCATGAAGTTCTTTTATCCCTCTCTTTGGCAATGGGATTTTGGAAACCATGCAAAATGCAAATAATGCAGCAGCAACTTCTGCATGAGTATAATCAATACGGTCATTTTCTATTTCAAGTGTTTTATCAACCACGAGAGATACTGTTACACTATCCTCCTTGTTGATTATAGTTTCCTTAATATCTTCAATTTCTAGAAACTGACGTTTTAATACTGAAAAATTGATTAATGCCTTCAGCAGTTCCTTTTCCGTAAAATATATGTGCTTAATTTCGAGTGGCATATTCAATCAATTAATATTTTGCAATTTTATCATTGTATTCAGGATCGGGACTATATTCTTAAGACTGAATTTTAATATTTAATAATAAGTCACCGTTTTTAACCTGAACGGATTTTTTTCCTGCTTTAGGAAGCGGAATTTTCAAAAACATGCAATATGCCATCAACGCCGCCGCTATCTCTGCCTGATTATATCTTACAGTACCAGCTTTATTTACGGTGGCATCAAAGACAGTTAACGTGATACCAATATTGTCACCAGAAGAAAGATTAAACTCATTTATATTTTCAACTTTAAAACTGAGCCCCTTCCTTGATGAAAACTGCATCAAAGCTATTTTTACTTCATTTTCTGTAAAATAAATATTTCTGTTTTCGTTTGGCATCATCCATCCCCCATAAGTAAACTATCTAACATGTAAATTATTATATAATAATTATCTTAATTAAGGTTAACAAAACATTAACAACAATCAGGGATGAATAAATTAATACAAGAAATTTCAATTTATTACTATATAGTTATGCAAAATAATATCCGAGAGGTATAGAGCTGAAAATGATAAAAACGTTAACCATAAGTGCATTTTTGTTATTAAATGTAGCTATAAGTGTGGCACAGGAAATAAGAAATGATCCAATTTTGTATCAACCATATCCTGACAGCCCCATACTTACCCGCAATTCCGCATTAACCGGTGAAGGCGAAGCTTTTGATTTCCTTATCGGCGATTGGGATGTTGTTATAACAATGAAAGAAGGAACAGCTGATCAAAATATTTACCGGGCCAAATGGCACAACCACTGGATTATAGACGGCCACGCCGTGATGCAGGAATGGCGTGGCCCTTACGCAACTGGTGCTGAAATAAGGTTTTACGATCTAAAAACACAGAGTTGGAAGGGGCAAAACATATATGCAAATGGGGCATGGCGTAAAACTACGGCAAAACGTATTGGCGAAAATCTGCAAGTGGTCATAGAGGGACATACTGAGGCCCGTGGCGATTTTTTAAATCGTGAAACATATTTCAATATTAAGAAAAACAGCTTCGAAATGAAGTCAGACATATCAATTGATAACGGTAAAACATGGCAAAAAGGGGATTACCACATGGTTGTTAATCGCACCATTGCCAATTAACCAACAAGTCGCTATATGATTGATATGAATTATGAAATGACAATATCAGCAATACTGGCCACTTTCGTTTTGATTGCTTTTGCTTATTATAAATCAAAGCAACCGAAAGAAATAGGGAAAGCCTGGACCGTTCCTTGGATGGCAGTGATATTCCTATGTATTCTCAGCCTGCTAATGCTCATAAACCATCTTTTTACGTTAAACAACCCCGAAGGAAAACCTCTTCAGCGACCGCCCATTAGAGGGGCCATTGGTGTGTCTTCTCTTTCACAAGATTTTGAGCATCTTTCACGGCAATCGCCGTCATATTCAAAATACCGCGGGCACTAACACCAGGCGGGACAATATGGACGGGAAGAGCAGCACCAAGTAATATTGGTCCGACAAGCAAGCCATGTTCAACACTTTTTACCAGACCAAGAGCACTGTTTGCCGCATCAAGAGACGGAAATATTAACAGATTTGCTGACCCTTTCAACGCACAGTCCCTTATCATGCGTTCGCGAAGGCTTTCATTCAAGGCCGCATCCGCATGCATTTCACCGTCAACTTCCAGGCCGGGTGCACGTTCCCTTAGCAACTTAACTGCTTTGCCCATTTTTATAGCAGAAGGCGCCCGTGAAGATCCAAAATTTGAATGGCTGAGCAACGCTACCTTTGGTTTTATACCGAAAAGTTCAATTTGTTTAGCAGCCGCAAGCGTACTCTCCACAATCTGTTCCATAGTTGGGTCAACATCCATAAATGCATCCGCAATAAATAAAGTTCGCTGTGGTAATATCAGTACACTAAGAGTTGATATTTTCTGATTGATATTTTTGCGCCCGATAATATCGATAATATACCGAATATGAAAATCAAACCGGCCGTATGTCCCACAAATCATT
>JAUILB010000295.1 GCA_030432815.1 Alphaproteobacteria bacterium
TGTGACAGCTGTAATCTTGGCCTTTACGGGAATCATTCTGTATTGTTCCCAATCCTGCAAGGCCGGACCAAAGCGAGGGTGGTTATAGAGCCAATTATGGATGGTTTCGGAACCATTTGAAAATCCCCATAGAGCAAGGATCATAAAAGGTGTTGTTGGCAGAACAGGAAGAAACGCACCGACAAAACCAAGCGTGAACATGATCCAGCCAAATGTCAGATAAAGCAGACGCTTTGTTTTTTGTTTCAACGTGTTCCCTTATTTTTTTATCATATTGACATGATGAAAGTCATAACTGAAATCGGTTCGATTTGATATCGCCTTCATGGTAAAACCTGTGATTTCGCTTTTGGCATTCATGGAAAAATACACGAACGAATCCGCTTCGTGGGTCCGGTCATCCCATCTTACAATGAAGGTGTTATCTTCAAAATGTTCCATGAACCCTTTAAGTGATGGTGAGCGTCGGGACTTAAAATAAAGCCTGTCACCCCCTTCGAGTGAAATATCAACTTCCTGCCACCATGGGTCTTCATATGGGCCGATATAAAGATCAAGGGGAAGATGGGGATTACCATTGCCTGCTAATTTATTAAGGCGCTCAGCTTCTGTTTGCCGGGCTACTTGGTCCCGCGCAGCTATATCTTTTGCCGAAACGCTATTTTCAATGTCTAAATAAAAATCAACTATTTTATTTTTGATGAAGTTATATGCCGGCGCGGATTGCTGATTGGTTGTAATTGCAATTGCAAGATCAAGTTCAGGGATCATGCTAAGGTGGCTATACATACCAATCAAGGCACCACCGTGGGAAATTATGCGATGTCCGTGATAATCACTCACATTGTAACCAAGCCCATAACCACGGAAATTTACACCCATTTTACGGAAATTATCATTCACTGGAATGGGGGTATTTATTTGCCAGAGGGTGTCATGTGTTTCTTTATTCATTAAGGGTGCACCGTTATCAAGGTGCATATTCGCCCAAACAAGAAGGTCGTCCACTGAACATTGAATGCCCGCCGCTGCCATAGAACCGACGACTTCATCTAAAATCAGGTACCGTTTAACTTGCTCTGCGCCTATGCCAAGATCCGCATGTGGTGCAGCAATATTCTGATCATCTGCCATGACAGGCGTATTTGCGGTGCAGCGATCCATAGAAAGCGGATCAAAAATTCTTTGTTGGAGAAAGTCTTCATAAGATAACCCTGTAACAGCAGGGATGATCTGACCGGCAACGATAAAGGGCAGATTATTATATTCATAAGTTGTTCTAAAACCGCGATTAGGTTTCAGGTAGCGCATATTGTGAATGACTTCGTCCGGTGAATAATTGGCATCAGGCCACCACATCAAATCACCAGATCCAAGCGGAAGTCCGGTTGCATGGGATAAAAGGTCGCGGATTGTGAAATGATCGGTAACATAAGGATCCCACAATTTAAAGTCAGGCAGGTATTTAATAACCGGATCATCCCAATTTATTTTTTTTTCGTCTACAAGGATTGCCAGTGCTGTTGCGGTAAAGCCTTTACTGTTTGATGCTATACCAAAATAGGTGTGTTCATCAACATTCCCAGGCGTTAAAATTGAACGGACGCCATAACCCCTTGCATGGATAATGTTGCCATTTTTAATAACGCCGACGGCCATGCCGGGGATGGAAAAAGCGACGCGTGCTTCTTCGGTCCAGCGATCAATATCATTAGCACTAATATCCTGCGCCCAGCTATAAACCGGCAGCAGGTACAGGAAAAGAAGGCTTATAAACGGTCTAAACATGGTTAGTTGTTTATTCTTGTTTTATTTTCATCGGGTTGACCCGGTTTTGGATCAATAATATGGTAATTTGTCTGTCTTCCGCTGATATAACGGAAATTTTCACCGTCAAAAATACCATCCTGTTCCAGAAGCATGCGCATTGGCTCCTCGCTCCAGTTAGGGATTTTTACCAGCGCCGTAAGTTCAATGGAATAAGCCGTATTTGCATGCATGGGATAATCACCATCGCCCGGTACACCATCCTGTTTGTCCCACATACCGATTGTTGTACCCGCAGCATGACCATGAAGACCTATTGGGTGGGTGTAAATAATTGGGCCGATATCATTGGCAATGGCCTGATCGCGGGTCATGGCAAGAATTTCATTTCCGGTCCGTCCCACCATAAAGTTTCCAGTAAGCATATCCTGAAGATCATTGCCACGTTTAAGCGCGTATTTTAAATCATCCGGCGCATCACTTTCACCGTCCCGAAGAATATAGGCATTCTGCTGGGTATCCGTCATGAAATCCAGATAGGCAATCCCAAAATCAATATGAACATGATCCCCTTTATAAAGAACATCAGGGTCAAGATTATTATCGGCTATATATTTTTTTGACGCGTCGGACCGTTCGGTGGAAATGCTGGTATGGAACCATGTTGTTAGGCCAAGGTCACGGATGCGCTGACGATACCACCAGACCAGGTCTTCGCGTGTTGTAACACCGGGGGTAATAACTTTTCCTGAAAATCCTTCTTCAATGATGCCGTGGGCAATTTCCATCACATCTTCGTAAATTTCCATTTCACGGTCGGTGCGGGTTTCAAGCCAACCTACTGCCAACCGTTCAGCAGACACAATTCGTGTGCGCAATCGATCCGGAATGGCACGTACGAAATCACGTTGTTCTGAATATGTAAGGCCGTCTGCATGCGCCCAGTCATCGGAGTAATTCAGCGCAATTGAACGTGGATTAAATTCATCAAGAATTTCGGCGATCCGTCTCCATTGATCCGGTTCATCATCAGGGTTCCAGTTGCCTTTAAAAACATCACCGACGGCGTACCGGGATGCGGCCATGCGTTCAACACCAAGTTCGCTATCTTCACCATGATCGAGAAAAATAAGAACTGTACGGCGACGGGCACTAAGCCATGTTGCAGGAAGCATTGTTTTTAAAACCGGATCTTCATTATACTCACGGGAAATAATCACCCACGCATCAATGCCTTCACGGCGCATAAGGGCTGGGATCAGGGTATCAAGTCGATATTTTAAAAGATCATCCTCAATTTTAGCCCGTTCCCGAAGCGGCAGAACAAGATCTGCCAAGGTAGGTTCCGGCATGGCTTCGGGATCCAGCTCCTGTGCGTAGGTGATACCAAAAGCCATTATTGTGACAAGAATGGAGATAAGTATTTGCTTCATTTTCTGATATTTCCCTAAGTATAATTATTTGTTACGCCCAATTAAGCAGAAATTGGAGAATTAAAAAAGTATTTTCAAAAAAAACATGGATACTCTAGAAAAGAATCCCGTTATAAATGTGGCAATTATAAAAAAGAAGAAGGATGAATTATGAAAGCTGTTGGATCTTATAAAGCACTTGCCGTTAATGAAGAGGAAGCATTTCTGGATGTTGAAGTGGATTTGCCGGAAGTTAGCGGGCGCAATATACTGGTTGAAGTAAAGGCCGTTTCGGTAAACCCGGTAGATACAAAAGTGCGAAAAAGACCAAACCCTGATGAAGCATTTCGTATCCTTGGATGGGATGCGGCTGGTGTAGTAACGGCAGTTGGCGACGATGTAAGCATGTTTGAGGTCGGGGACGAAGTATATTACGCCGGATGTATCACAAAACCCGGTTCCAACAGCGAATATCAGCTTGTGGATGAACGCATTGCTGCCAAAAAACCTTCGAGTCTTGGTTTTGCAGAAAGTGCAGCACTGCC
>JAUILB010000296.1 GCA_030432815.1 Alphaproteobacteria bacterium
GCTAGATGGCGGGCATTTGCTTTATTATGCCATCGAGGCAATCCAGAGAAAAAAAATGAGTATGAAAGCGCAAGAATTTGGTTTCAAGATTGGAGCGGCTGTAGTATTAAGCCTGATGGTTTTTGTGTTTTATAATGACATATTGAGAAAATTTTACTCGGGCTGATAAATTAAGGTAAGAATTAGTGGTATTACAGAACTATAAAAAAGCATGTATCTTGATGGCGATAATCGTGGTCTATTTATTTGGACTAACCATAGCGCATGCACAAACACCACTTACAAACGTGCCTGCAGGAGTTACTATTACTGCTATTGAAGTTACAGGAAATCAAAGGATTGAAACTTCCACGATTGAATCTTATCTGATGCTGGGTATTGGTGACGAATATACTGAAATACTTGGTGACGCTTCCCTTAAAAGATTATATAGCACCACCCTTTTTTCTGATGTTGATGTTGGGCGTCGTGGTACAACACTTGTTGTATCCGTCACGGAAAATCCGGTTATTAATAGAATTGTCTTTGAGGGAAATAAATACAAGGATGATGAAGATTTATATGAAGAAATCCAGTTACGCCCCCGTATTGTTTTTTCCCGTGCAAAGGTTCGAGCAGATGTGCAAAGAATACTTGAAATATATCGCCGGGGTGGAAGATTTGCTGCAGCGGTAGAACCAAAAGTAATTCAGCTAGAGCAGAACCGTGTGAACCTAGTATTCGAAATTTCTGAAGGCGCAAAAAGTGTTATTGGTAAGATCAATTTTCTTGGAAATGAGGTTTTTAATAACGATATTCTGCGGTCAAAAATGGTTTCAGTAGAAAGCCGTTGGTGGAAGTTTTTAGCAACTGAAGATACCTACGATCCGGATCGTCTTACATATGATAAACAATTGCTAAGAGATTTTTATCGTGAGCAAGGATATGCAGATTTTCGTATCACGTCTGCCAGCGCAGAACTTTCTCCGGATAAAAAGTTTTTCTTTATCAACATGTCTGTTGAAGAAGGTGATCTTTATAATTTTGGCGATATTTCAGTAGAAAGTCAGATCGAAGAGCTTACACCTGAAATTATGGAGCAGGTTGTTTTCACTAAAGAAGGCGCGCGATATGATGCGAGCGCTATTGATGACTCTGTTGAAATATTAACCGAAGTAGCAGGTTTAAGGGGGTATGCCTTTGTTGATATCAGACCTCAGGTAAGAAGGAACCGTGCTGAACGTACAGTAGATATAATATTTGTTATTAATGAAGCACCCCGTGTTTATGTTGAAGAAATAAAGATCATAGATAATGTCCGTACTCACGATAAAGTTATCAGAAGGGAAATGCGGCTTGTAGAAGGGGATGCTTATAATTCATCAAAGCTAAGACGTTCAGAAATTCGTGTTCAGGCTCTGCAGTTTTTCCGAGAAGTGAATGTGGAACAAATCGAAGGTACAGCAGCAGATAAGACAATATTGGAAATTACTGTTGAGGAACAACCTACAGGAGAACTATCAGCAGGACTGGGTTATTCAAGTTTTGAAGGTTTGCTTGTGAACTTTAGTATCGCTGAAAGAAATTTGCTTGGGAAAGGTCAATATGTAAGGTTAGGTACTACATTATCGAAGCGTCGTAAAGAAGTTGAGCTCGGTTTTACCGAACCCTATTTTATGGACAGAAGGCTTGCATTGGGTGCTGACATTTTCTTGCGGGATACTAATTTTATTGAAAGTGGTTTCAGGAATAAGATGTATGGAACATCACTACGTATAGGATTCCCACTAACAGAGTATGTAGTTATGGGGTTAAATTACGGGCTTACCTGGGAAGATGTTCGCACAAGTCTTTTCACAAATAGTCCCTATATTGCAAATAGTTCTGGAAAATTTACAACATCTTCCGTTGCGTATAGCTTGACGTACAATACTCTGGATAACCCACAGAAACCAAATAGAGGTCAATTGGCAGTATTAAGACAGCAGTTTGCAGGACTTGGTGGTAATGAAAATTTTATACAAACAACAGCAAACTATGATTTTTACTATCCGCTTATAAGTCAATGGGTCTTTAATATCAGTGCAGAGGGTGGGCATATTTTCGGACTTGGCCAGGATATAAGACTGAACAAACGCTTTTTCCTCGGAAACCCAAGGATACGTGGTTTTAAAGAAGCGGGAGTTGGGCCAAGGGAATATCGTGATGGATTTACTGAATTTTTCAATGGTTTCTCACTTGGTGGTAATACCTATTATAAAGCGACTGCTGAATTATTTATCCCTCTGGGTGGAGGGGCACGGGACCTTGGAATTGAATCCAGTTTATATGTTGATGTCGGCGCATTATTTAATATTGATGCGGAAGAGAGCTTGCTATCTGAGGACGGAGTGCTATATACATTGCTTGGAAATACGTCGGAGCCTAGAGTTTCCGTAGGTGTTGGTTTTTCATGGAATTCACCGTTTGGGCCGTTCAGAATTGATTTGGCCAAAGCGATCAAAAGTAAACCAAGTGACGAAACTGAATTTTTCCAGTTTAACGTTGGAACGAGATTTTAAAATGAGAAGAATGTTAATAATGAAAAAGACAATTGTAATTTTAGCTACATTATCCGCGTTTTTGTTTGGCGGTATTGCAATAGCACAGGAAGTTCCTGCCGCCAAAATTATCGTCGTTGATACAAGACTGATAAGTACCAATTCTGCGGTTGCACAGGATATGAACCGTCAGATAACTCAAATTCAAAATACTTTACAGGCGGAAATCGAAGCACAAAATGCTGCCTTACGCGCTGAGTCACAGGAAATTGAACAGCAAAGAGCTCTTCAGCCACCGGAAGTGTTTGAACAGCGAAATGAGGAATTTCGCTTGAAAGTGTCTCAGCACCAGCAGGAGCTCCAGCAAAAGCAGCTGAGACTTGAAAGAGTTCTTATCGACGCAAACGATGAAGTTCAGCGCGTACTTAAGCCGATTTTACAAAATGTATTACAGCAAACAGGTGCTACAATGATGATTGAAAAGTCTAATGTCATGGAGCAAATTCCTGGTTTGGATGTAACAACCCGTGTAATTGAACAGCTTGATATCGCATTACCGAGCCTTAAAATTGAACTGCCACCTGCAGCTACACCGGCAGCTGCACCGGCACCGGCACAATAGAATTTAATTATCTGAATGATTAAACCTGCCTTTAATGGCAGGTTTTTTCATTTTGACGCTTTAAAATTTATGATTAGCTTATTATACTTCTTTAAATTAAAATTGTGGAACTCTGATGACATCCGTAACCGATAAAGTTGATGATATAGACATAAATCGTATCAAGGAACTCATTCCTCATCGATATCCAATGCTTTTGGTCGATAAACTTACTGAGATCACATTGGGTGAAAGCGCCGTTGGTCTAAAAGCAGTAACAATGAATGAGAACTTTTTTCAGGGGCATTTTCCTGAAAAGCCAGTAATGCCTGGTGTTCTGATCGTTGAATCGATGGCACAAACCGCTGCGGCCCTTGTGATGCTGAGTTTAGGAGAGGAAGCTGAAGGCCGCCTTGTATATTTTATGTCTATTGAAGGTGCAAAGTTTAGAAAACCGGTGGAACCTGGTGTAATACTTGAACTTCATGTCCAAAAAGAGCAAAGCAGAAGAAGTATCTGGAAGTTTTCTGCTCAGGGAAAAGTAAATGGAAATCTTATTGCAGAAGCAACATTTACGGCAATG
>JAUILB010000297.1 GCA_030432815.1 Alphaproteobacteria bacterium
CTTCAAGGACGGTATTCCCGGGAACAGTTTATGGCGCGCGCGGATAGTCTTGGGTTATATACTGTTGCCATGAATGATTTGTTCAACGGTAGGGAAACAGAAGCGAAAGAAGTATTTACCGTCGTCACAAATAATAATCATAAAGGTTATTGGCTCGCGGAAGTCGAACTGATAAATCTTGATTGATAATTAATAAATTTAGGAAAGCCACCATGCGCCTTTTGATTTGCATTTATACTCTAATTTTTATTTTTCCATTTGTGGGGCATGCGCAAAGTCATGATGATATTGTAAAAGAAGCCTTCAGTATTAAAGAAACACCAACAGGACGGCCATTTCGCGATATAAATTTTAATCCGGATACCAAAGCCTGGCTTGAAAAGGATCTTGAAATAGCGAAAGCCACGATGGAGATCGCACCGGAACGCGAAGAAAGCTACCATTGGCTGGGCAGGCGTTATGGTTATCTTGGCCGAAATGCCGAAGCGATTGAGGTTTTTTCCGAAGGACTTAAAAAATTTCCTGACAGTTATCGGCTGTACCGGTATCGCGGCCGTCATCTGGCAAGGAACTACCAGTGGGAACAGGCAATCAGTGATTACCGTAAAGCACTTGAATTAATGGAAGACGAACCGGACGCGTACGAACCAAATGGGATTCCTAATGCTCTTGATCTTACAATTTCGACGTTCAAACAGAATATTCCCTATTATCTTGGTCAGACAAGCATGGCGACAGGTGATTATGAAACGGTGATTTCCGCCATGGATCAGGCGATCAACGTACCGGTGCTCTTTGCCTATATGGAAGAACTGATCCCGGTGGTTTACTGGAAATATATGGCGCACCGCAAAATGGGCAATCATCAACTTGCTGAAACGGAACTTGCTAAGGTTCCCGATGAATACCAGCTTATCGAAAATGATACCTATCACGCGGCGGTTAATTATTTAAAAGGCAATTATGAACGTGAAGACTTCCTGAAATCTGCTGATTCAATCGGGAAATATGCCGTGGCTATGAAAGATCATTTTGAAGGGCGCAACGACGAAGCCATCAGACTATGGAACGAACTTACCGATGCCGGAGCACATGGGTTCTGGCCTGCGGAAGCAGAACTTCTGATGATTGCGGATAAGAATTAGTTTTCTGATATAATCTCATCATACATTTGTTGATCGGTGGCGCCTTCGGTACCAAAAAGCAGCACCCTTGAATTTTCATCAAGGCCCAGTTCTTTTTTTATTGCGCCGCGGTCTTTTAATTCCATCAGCATGGCAACACCTGCAACCGCACTTTCGCCCGCTTCGATCGCCGGATCATCATTTAGCCCTTTTGCCATAAGGCGCATGGCGGGTTTTACATTGTCATCCGAAATGCTGATAAAATGATCGGCATTATCTTTTAAAATATTCCAGCCGATCAGCGATACCTCACCGCAGGAAAGGCCGCCCATCAGGGTTTCGGTTTCAATATGAACCATTTTGGGTGCTCCGGTCTTCGCGCTTTGGAGAAGGCAATCTGCTGTTTCCGGTTCAACCACAATGAATTTCGGACGTTGATCTTTCCAGATCGCTGCCGCATGGGCACAAATGGCCCCGGCAAGACCACCGACACCACCCTGGATGATAATATGGGTCGGTATTTGTTCATCTTTTAACTGGTTCATGATTTCTTTTGTCATGACCGTATAACCGGCCATGACATATTTCGGCACATAGGTATAACCTTCGTACGATGTATCTGAAATAATATGCCATTCATTTTCAATGGCGTCGCGTTTTACTTTAATCAGGCTGTCATCATAATTCCCGTCCACCCATATGACTTCAGCGCCAAGCAATTCCACGGCAATGGCACGGCTTTGGCTGACACCCTTATGCATATATATTTTACATTTTATGCCGCATTTATGGGCGCCCCATGCCACAGAACGTCCATGATTGCCATCGGTTGCTGTGGCAACGGTAAATCCTTTAAAATGATCGGCATATTTACCTGACCATATATCAGACCATGTGATGGAATTATCATTTAGTTTAACCGTTAAATGTTCCGCAAGAACATGGATGACCGCATAAGCACCGCCAAGTGCCTTGAAACTTTTAAGCCCGAAACGCATGCTTTCATCTTTATAGTAAATATCACCAACACCAAGCTCCCTGGCCAGTTCTGGTAATTTTACAAGCGGGGTAGGGGCATAATCGTCCCATGTGCTGATCCGTTTGTAGGCTTGTTCAAACATTTCGGGCGCAAGAATTTTATCCGTATTTAAATATTCAGGGCTATTTTGAAAATGCTTCATTGATCGTTCCCCCTAAAATGAGCTTCCCGGTTTTTTAAGAAATTCAATTTCATCTTTGCGGGACCGCCGGCCAAGAATTTTGTTCCTGTGGGGATACCGCCCAAAACGGTCAATGATTGCCTTATGTTTAAGTTCAAAGTCGTAATTATTTTCAAGCCCCGGTGCGGAGAAGAGGAGCTCTGCCGCTTTATGGATTTCTCTGCTTTCACTGTGCATCAGTGGCATATAAAGGAAAGCCCGTTTTTGCGGTTCAAGTTCCTGGTCAAACCCTTTATCAATGGCAACCTGTGATAAAACAACGGCAAGGGGGTCTGTTGCAAAAGCCTGTTTAGTATCCCTGAACATATTTCGGGGAAATTGATCAAGAACGATTATTTCAGCAAGTGAAGAAAGCGGATCGTAACGCCAGTTTACCAGTTCCCCCACAGCAGCTTTTTTATAAATACCATGAAAACGGGATTTGATTTCCTTATCAAGTACCGAGTCTTTTACCCACCATTGTTTGGGTTCTATTTCTTCAAACCAGAAATGAATTATATCTTCTGCGGTTACGTCTTTTTTGTTAGTCATTTTTGCGTACCCTTATTGTATAGCCTATTATAAAATAAGCCTAAGGATATTAGTATATAAAAAGTTCACGGAAGGCTAAAGTTTTATCGTATTTTTGATATGCTAGTGACGACGGCGACCACGAAGTTTTTTGTTTTTGTGGGACATATAGGCACCCATATAAGCAATCAACAGCCCGGCGAGTGCAGGCAAGAACCCGAAAATAACAAGGATTACTTCGGTTGTTGTATATTCAGGAATAATTGCAATATAGATTAAACTGGCACTACCAAACAGTACTGCTATTGTAACACCCAGGTAGAATACAAATCTTGCTACCCTACTGGATTTATTTATCATTGTTATGTTTTTTCCCACAAATCACCTACTAACTACACCTGAAAAAACGTTTAATTTCAATAAGCAAGCGTATTATATAACAAAAAAGTTAGTAATTTATTGATAAGATAAGAAAAAAGGGAGGGTAGGCTATTTTTCTTCATCCTTAAGGATTGGTTCCTTGATCCGGCGGCCAATAATGCAGATGAATATTCCGGCCGGGAAGGCGAGTACCGCGCTAACAAAAAGCCAGAAGACATCGCCAAGCCCGTCGAAACCAACTTGCTGTATGATGAAATAGGCGTAAAATGGGCCAACCGCGACCAGAAATGTACCAAACCCCATCATGATTACACGGAGGATTCTATAATTGAAGATCGCTTTTTCGATTTTTCTTTCTGTCATTTGAAAATAGCCTTAATCGCCTTAAAAATGGCCTTATACTATAAGCTAATTGGGATTAGAAGACATTCTTTTACCTAAAATCATAAGAATACCAG
>JAUILB010000298.1 GCA_030432815.1 Alphaproteobacteria bacterium
CCATTTCATAATTGTGTATAAGTCTGCCAAAGCCTGTGTTGGGTGTTCATCCATGCCGTTACCGGCATTGATGATAGGAATCCTCAAGGTTTCCATCATTTCGGTAACCGAGTTTTCGTTACCATCACGTAGCACAACACAATCACCGTAATTATTGAACATTTCGGCTACATCAGACAGACTTTCACCTTTTGCTATGCCTGTTGTTTGCCTGTCGGTGATTGACATTATATCACCCCCCAATCTGTGCCAGGCACTTTCAAAACTTAACCTTGTTCTTGTGGATGGTTCATAAAAAGCACTAATCAGCAATTTGCCTTCCAACGGTTTAACCGGTGTGGAATAACGATTTGGATTTGCTTCATATTTAGCGGCAAGACGAAATAGCTGTAATAATAATGGCAGATCAAACTGCGCCGCTGATGCAACATGACTGTTTGCCAGATTTTGCAAATATTCATGTTCTTCCACAATTTTTCTAAGCAGGCTTTTGGGATGGGCATCCCCAAACACGTCCGGACGTTCCGGTTTGAATTCGGCGGTACCATCATAGATGGCTTTTTCCGCTGCTCTGCGGTTAGTTTCAACTACCATAATTTACCGTCTTTCTTGTCTTTAAGTAAAAGAGCGACCAACACAAAGGGTGTGATCATTGTAAGAATTAAGGCCGGATAGACCAACATGGCCAAACCGTCAGGGGAAATCATTTATTTTCTCCATTGTTAAATTGTGTGTTGGACAGAGTATGCCAGTCAAAGCAATTTTTCTGCCGTAGGGCAAAAGTCATCACAATCAATGAGGCGGCAGCAGAGGTCAGTGCAGCAACATAAAACCCGATGGTAAAATAGCAAATAAGTCCTATTATTGTACCACTGAACATAGCAAGCGTCGCTACATTGCCTTTTCCATGCGGATAAAGCAGCCCAAATGTTATAGGCCATATGGTGCTGGCCACAAATGCGCCTGTAAAGTGAAGTAGCGCACCAAGGGTGGCAAGCTTAAGTAACGCCAACACCCATGTCATAAAACCAAGTCCCAGGATGATATAGACAGATGCTTTTCTCATCTGTTTATCAGTCGCTTTTCGTTTTAAATGTCCTTTATAGATATCTTTTACGATCAAATCACTGGTTGCTGCGAGTACGCTGTCCAAGCTACTGGCAAGGGCAGAAAAAACGACCACGAATACAAGAATTGCTCCGGCAAGCCCGAATAATTTTCCTGCAACAAGTGGAGCAACCATGTCGGGGCTTGGAACATTTATACCAAGTGCTGGTGCCGCGAGTGCTATAAAACCAGCCACAATGGGTATTGGCAACCAGAATATACCGGCAAGAAGATAAGCCTTTTTCCCGATTTTTGGTGCGAATGCAAAAGCACGTGACCACCATACATTTGAATGAAAAATTTCACCAATTCCAAAGAACAGATTATTAAATAGAAACATTATTGATGCAGGTAACAGAAGGTTAAGCAACATGGGGCGTTCTTCCTGTAATGCTTCGTGCATACGTTCAAAACCAACTGCATCGATAACGAGAAATGCAAGTATAATAACACCGGTGAGTATCAAGACTGTCTGAACAAAATCAGTAGCAATAACAGCTTTTAGACCGCCAAAAACGGTGTAAAGTGTACAGACCAATGCGATAATAGTCATGCCGTAGAAATACGGAATACCGGACAGGGCCTCTACTAATAAACCACCTGCCATACCGAGGCTTATCAACCAGCCAATACTGTACAATAAAGAAATAGCTAAAAAAACACGCCAAGTCATATTGCCGTATCTTAGTCTAATAAAATCTCCGCTTGTAAATCCTTGTGGCATCAGTCTGCGTATGCGTTCTGCCAGTCCGGCGAATAAAATAAGCCCCACTGCACCAAGACTGTATCCGACCATTCCCCATATACCCAGCTGATAGGTGAGCTGAGGAGCAGTCATTGTCGTATTGCTGGTCACCCAGGTTGCCATGGCTGTGGCAACAGCAAATCCAAGTCCAACATTTCGTCCTGCCAACATGAAATCTTCAAGGCTGTTATTCTTGCGACCTAGCCACCAGCCCAGGGTGACCCATAAAGCGGAAAAAATTGCTATTATAATCCACGCAATCCATGCTGGTAATACTGCATCTGCATTTAACATCATTGGCTTATATGCTCGTATTCTGCTCGTTTATCTTGAGGTTGCCGCGGATCAACACTAAAATAAGAACGGCTAGCATAAATGCTCCCATAGAGAAAAATGCCCATGCGTTCTTTAGCGAGTAGTGTTGAACTGTGAAGTTGATTGTTTCTCCAACCTGAATACCATCTGAAATTAATCGATAGGAATATGTACCGTCAGGTAACCCGGAAAGGCTGGTCGCTCGATCCTGACCCTTGTAGATCACAACCCATCCATCTTCAGAATTTTCTTCGAGTTCAAACATATTTCCCGTAGCAGATGACCAGTTCAAGGTAGCATAACCAGCGGAATAATCATTATCAGATACATTAAGCGTTTGGGAAAACACTACTGAACCAGGAAAAATGCTTATTATTAACAATATTATAGTGCGTATAAACTTTATTTGCATAAGATATTGTTCTGGCTTTGTAATTTATTTTTGTCAGCTGTGCGAATTAGGTTAAACGGATTATATAGTAATAATGTTTAGAATTCAAATCTTTATTTGTGAAGGACTAACTGATATTGTCGTTCGAGTTAAAGAATCAATATTGAAGTTTCAAGGAGGAATATGACCAACATTAATGTTGAACGTATCGAAAATGAATTATTTGAACTGTCGAAATTCGGGTTTAACGAGACCGATAAGGGGATATATCGTCAAGGATTTACAGATGCAGATATGGAAGCCAGAAACTGGTTGATAGACTTATTTAGAAAAAACGGTCTTGAAACACGTATGGATGGTGCCGGTAATGTAATTGGTCGTTATGGTCCCGCTGATCGGTCCTGTGTGATGGTGGGGTCTCATCTGGATAGTGTCCCGGCAGGAGGAATGTTTGATGGGACGCTGGGAGTTATCGCCGGACTTGAATGTGTGCGTACTATTAAGGAAAATAAAATTGAAATTGAGCATCCTATTGAAATTGTTGCCACGAGCGAGGAAGAAGGCCGTTTTGGCGGTATGCTTGGTTCTCAGGCGCTGACAGGTTGTATAACCTTGGACTGGCTGGAAAATGCAAAAGACGCCAATGGCGAGCTTTTAAAAGATGCCATGGCAAAATATGGCATGGACCATCTTCATGTCATGCATGCTTATCGTGATAGAAATGATATCAAGGCGTTCTTGGAACTGCATGTGGAGCAAGGGCCGGTTCTGGAAAATAAAAATAAGGAAATCGGCGTTGTTGATGGTATCAGCGGGGTTTTCAAATGGTTGGTAAGGCTGATTGGCAAGGCGGACCATGCGGGCACGGCTCCCATGGATATGCGAAGTGACGCATTCTTGGGAGTTGCTGATTTTGCCCATGAAATACAGAGAATTATTGATGAAGAAGGTACCGATCGGTCACGGATCACCATTGGGCACCTCGAACTCAAGCCGGGGTTTCCGCATACTGTTCCGGGGGAAGTGGAATTTTCGATAGTGGGACGCGATCTGGATCCGGATATTATGAAGGCATTGGCTAATGCCTGCCGACGTGTTCTTTCATCCATAGCCCGTCGCCACCGG
>JAUILB010000299.1 GCA_030432815.1 Alphaproteobacteria bacterium
ATCTCAAGTCCATTACGTTCGGATAAATCCCACCCCAGTTTATCAATAAAAATCGTTTTTCTTTGCGCATACATTTGTTCCAAAATGTCTACGTGCAAATCTCTGTTTTCATAGTTTATCAAGTGAATCATGCAAAATCTCCTGACTAGTACTATTGCGGAGATTGAGTAAAATTGTCACCTATCTAACTGGTGGGTATGTTTCTATTGAGACGGGTATTAAAGGATAAAGTTATTACTAGGGTTGTAATAATACAACACCGCTTTTCTCGTTTGAGTTGGTTGGTCTAGTTACTTTTACATCCTGAAAACTTATAATATCACGGTATAATGCTTCCACGACTGCTTGCGGCCGGGAGCTGACATTAAACTCATGATAAATGTGTTTTATATGGTCTTTAACTGTGCTTTCACTGATATTCAGAATATCACCGATAACTGAGTTGCTTTTACCCTGAGCCATTAATTCAAGAATTCTTTTTTTCTGTTCGGTTATAGTACTTTTCCACCAGTAAACATTATTGCCGTTGGTTTTCATCTGTATGGCGGATGAATAAAGATAAAACGCAATCAGATGGAGAGCATTTAACGCCTGCGGGTCTACACCATTTTTTTCAAACACGACGGATAAAGACGCGGGATAACCAGACGGTGGATGTATGGGAATTGTATGGCCTTCGATTAGTCCGAACTCACCCGCCTCATTTAATATTGTTTCCTGGGTACGGGTTAGCATATAACGCCAGTGATCATTGGACCAAGTAAAAGGCGTTATGGAACGTCGACATGTTTGCTGCACAGGATCATTTTTATGATATTGATTTTCACTATGGTAACGCCCCCATTCAATAGGATAGCTGGCTAGTACGACGGCATCATCAGGCGGATTGAACGCATCAACATGTGACATACACACAAAATGCGTACACCCCCACCTGTTGATCAGCTTTTGAAATATCACTGTCAACTCTTTGAGCGTCGTAACTCTTTGAGTATCTTCGATGAACTGCTGTGTTAAATTAAAATAATCCGTCATTCTTAAAACCGAAATTTACGTAAACCGTTAAACATAGGCATTAATATAAAAACCAATACTGATTTTACTTATAAGCTAATAGTATATACATAGCGTTAATTTGAATCAACTAAACTAGGTATTCAAGAAAATATTACTCCCGCTATGTTGGTATTCATAATCATGAAGTGGTCCAATTCAGCTTAGTATGTAAAATAGATTTTTAAATGTTTACACGCATTAATGTGGATGTAAGAATATAATGAAGTGGAAGATACCCGATACGAATAGGTAATTTTTCGACGGAAATTATTGAGGCAATAATTTAATGAGCCAGTACGCAGATATTATGCCCGATAGCGGTGCAAAATTTATTGATTTTCGCAGTGACACTGTTACCAGACCTAGCAACGAAATGAAGCAGGCCATACTTGACTGTGACCTTGGTGATGATGTTTATGGTGAGGATACTACCGTAAATGCGTTGGAAGAGAAAATTAGTTGTATGCTTAACAAGGAAGCAGCGCTTTTTCTTCCGAGTGGAACAATGAGTAACTTGGTTTCAATGCTTTCCCATTGTAAAAGGGGCGAAGAGGTGCTGGTTGGTGATCAGTATCATATCTTTGATGCGGAGGCGCGCGGCGCATCTGTTTTGGGCGGGGTCGCCTTGCATCCTGTAAAAACGGATAAATTTGGAGCGGTTAAATCAGAAGATATTCTTGCCGCGGTTAAGCCGGATGACAGTCACTATCCAATTACAAAACTTGTATGTCTTGAAAATACGGTATCAGGGTGCGTTCAGAACCAGACGGATATGGATGAGATTGCCATTACAGTTAAAAATATGGGATTGAATGTTCATCTTGATGGCGCGCGGCTTTTTAATGCGGCTATTGCGCAAAATGCGAAAGTTGGTGATTTAGCTAAGAATTTTGACACTGTCTCAATATGCTTTTCCAAGGGAATTGGTGCGCCAGCGGGGTCGGTTATGGCCGGCCCTAAAGATCTGGTGGATTATGCCAGACGGCAGCGTAAGCTCTTGGGCGGTGGTATGCGGCAAGCGGGAGTTCTTGCAGCATGCTGTCATTATGGGCTTGAGCATAATGTTCCGCTTCTTAAGCATGATCATAAAAAAGCGCGCTATCTGGCAGAAGCGCTTTCAGTAATTGCAGACTTATCAATTGATCTGGACCTGGTTCAAACCAATATGCTGTTCATTAACCCGGGCGAGGACGCAGCTTCGTTAAGTGCATTTCTTTATGAACACAAAATTTTGATTGGTTCTGCAGACACGGTTCGCATGGTTATTCATCTGGATATTTCCGAAAGTGATATCGAAAAAACCATTGATGCGTTCAGAGAGTTTTACCGAAATTAATACTAATAACAGGATTAGAAGAATGAGCCGCCTTGAATTATTGCATCCGGATAAACTGAATAATGCGCAACGTTCTATATATGACGGAATTATTGGCGGTAAGCGCGCTGCGGGCCCGCAGCTGTTTGAGCTTACAGATGGTGACGGATGCTTGAACGGGCCTTTTAACGCACTGCTTTATAGCCCGAATGTTGGGTCAGCACTGTCAAAATTGGGAGAAACAATCCGCTTTGATACAAAACTTTCATCGCGGGTTCGGGAAATTGCTATCCTTGTTGTTTCGGAAGAATATAAGTGTGAATTTGAATGGTACGCGCACGCAGCCATTGGACATCATATTGGACTTAGTAAAAATATATTGGATGCCATAAGAAATGGTAAAGTTCCAGACTTTGATGTTGAAGATGAAAAAGCACAGTATGAATTTTGTATTCAACTGGTCAAACAGCGTAAAATTAATGATGGTCTTTATAACCGGGTTAAATCGATAATCGGAGAAGGCGGTATTATGGAATTATCAGCGCTTGTCGGGTATTATACAACACTTGCACTGGTTATGAACGTATTTGAAATTAGTGTGCCGACTGGTGTCACAACCGTTTTCGATAAATAATATAGTTATTAGTTTAGATACTCTAATATCGGTTTAATTCACCATTTTTATGCTGGTTTTGTATTAATGTCCGGTCAGTTTTATTGTTAGCATTTAATGGCCATTTCGTTATGTGGTAAATTTCTCCCGGCCACATATGGCGGTGAAGATATGTTTTACATACTTGTCTTATTTCGGCGATTTCCGGTTTGTGTTTGCCACCTGTTACCAGGATAATTTTAGCACTTTTTTCATCAAGCCATGCCATTACGTAATCAAAGCCAAGTTTCTGAATGGTATGGTCTATTTCAAGAAGGCTAAAGCGTTCACCCTGAATTTTTACAATCTGGTCACGCCGTCCTGCTACATGAAGAACACCGTCTTCCAAATGACCATGATCCCCTGAATTTATCCATTCCGGGAACTGTTCGAACGCACCTGATTGCGTAATTCTTCCTATGGCTGTTGAACTTCCCTTAAACATAATGGGACCAATTTTTTCATCGCCGTCGATTTTTAATTCAATATCACCAATTGGTGTGCCTACATTTGATACGATTTCGTTTGTATCTAATACTTCGCGCATGGTAAGGCGTGGCATTGCTTCTGTGCAGCCGTAATTATTGATATACCGCGCATTGGGAAACAGTTTTTTTAGATCATTAAGGTTGGCGTAGGGAAAAGG
>JAUILB010000300.1 GCA_030432815.1 Alphaproteobacteria bacterium
ATGGATGACCGCGATGCGCCCATTGTCCGAAGTACCGCAATATCACGGGTTTTGCTTTTCACAAGCATGATCATTGTTGAAATAACATTAAACACTGCAACAAGAATAATCAGTGATAAAATGATAAACATGGCATTTCGTTCAATCTGAAGTGCGTTAAAAAATGCCTGATTTAATTGTTGCCAGTCAATGATCCGACCCGCCAGGCCAGCATCAACAATCCGCTGCGCAAGTAATGGATAAACTTCTCTGACCATATCAGCATGGGTAAGTGTTACTTCAAGCGCACCTACCTGATCACCATACTGAAAATAGGTCTGCGCGGCAGGTAGTGGCACAAAGAAATAATTACTGTCATAATTATATTCCCCCACTTCAAAAATTGCAGTGATCGTAAACTGTTGAATACGTGGAACAGTACCAAATGCCGTTACCCGCCCCTTTGGTGACATAAGTGTTATTTCACCACCTACTTCAAGGCTATATCTTTCAGCCAGCCGCTGACCGATGATAATGTCGCTATCCCCGGCACCAAAATTATCAAGGCTGCCCATCACAATATTATCTGCAACCAATGGCTGCGATCTTAAGTCTTCGGGTTTAACACCACGCACCAAAGCAAAAGTACCATATTCACCCATCATAGCGAGGGCCTGTCCCTCAAGGATTGGCCTCACCCTTACGACATTCTCTACCGTACTTAAATCTGCTGCGGCCTTATCATAATTTTCCATCTTTCCGCCAAATGGCTGATAAAGAACATGCCCGTTAAAGCCGATGACTTTGCCAAGAAGTTCTTCGCGGAAACCACCCATGACTGACATAGTAACAATAAGTGCCCCTACACCCAGAAATATACCAAACAATGAAAAAAGCGCGATCACAGTGACAAATCCGTCATGCCCCCTTATGCTTAAATATTTGAGCGCTACTTTCCACTCGTAATTTCTGAACATTTATTATCCTAACTTTTTGAGCAGCGCTTCTTCATTAAGTTCCACCCGTTCACCTGTTCGGCGATTTTTAAGTTCATACACTCCGTTTTCAAGCCCTTTTGGTCCAACAATAACCTGCCACGGGAGTCCGATAAGATCCATGTCTGCAAATTTTGCACCGGCACCCGTGTCACGGTCATCATAAAGCACTTCTATACCCAAATTCTGCATTTTTTCATAAAGTGCATCACAGGCCGCCGTACAGCTTTCATCTTTGAAGCGAAGGTTGATGATACCTACTTTATAGGGAGCCACGGATTCCGGCCATATAATACCATTCTCGTCGTGGTTGGCTTCTATTAATGCGCCTACCAGACGCGACACACCAATGCCGTATGACCCCATTTCCACAGTTACTTCTTTCCCATCAGGACCAGCCACCTTTGCACCCATACTTTCAGAATATTTGGTGCCAAAATAGAAAATATGACCAACTTCGATACCTTTTGCTGTTTTCAAATTTTCAGCAGGAACCGGGCAATTTTCTGCATCATGTTTTTCTTCTTCCATTGCATAATAGCTTTGCAATTTTAAAACCGTATCTTCTTCAATATCACCAGTCAGGTCATCAAGATTAAAATTTTCAATTTCCTTGTCATAATAAAGGGTGCTTTCACCTGTATCTGCAAGAATTTGAAATTCGTGACTAAGGTCACCGCCAATAGCACCAGAATCTGCGCGAACCGGTATCGCAACAAGGCCAAGACGTGCAAATGTCCGCAGGTAAGCCACATACATTTTATTGTAGGATTCCTTCGCCCCTTCAAAATCAATATCGAAAGAATAATTATCTTTCATCAGGAATTCGCGGCCGCGCATGATACCGAATCTGGGGCGCACCTCATCACGGAATTTCCATTGGATATGATAAAGGTTAAGAGGTAAATCCTTGTAACTTTTAATATTGTTTTTAAACAGATCTGTGATCATTTCTTCATTGGTCGGGCCATAAAGCATGGGACGTTCGTGGCGATCGATAATACGCAGCATTTCTTTGCCATAATCATCATAGCGTCCACTTTCCTGCCAGAGCTCCGCAGGCTGTATTGTTGGCATAAGCAGTTCAATCGCGCCGGCACGATTTTGTTCTTCACGAACGATATCAGCGATTTTATTCATCACGCGAAGACCGGTAGGCAGCCAAATATAAATCCCGGCACTGGATTGACGGATCATACCCGAACGAAGCATCAGACGATGTGATACAATTTGTGCTTCCGACGGGTTTTCCTTGATAGTCGGGATAAAATGTTGTGAAAGACGCATGATAAACCTTGAATTTCTTATAAATTAAAATGTGTTATAGATGCTTTATAGCAAAGGTATGTGGTTGCGCAATTATCTTTTAAGGATAGGACGCTTTTTTCCATCCGACGTTTCACGACAAAGGGCATATAAATGATTGCGCTCACTATTTTTTAGGGACGCACCGTTCCAATAAACATCGCCTCCCTGAATGGAAACTCTGCCCAATATGATCTTGCCTTCCTGCGCATCCGAAAGCCCATATTCTTTGGCAATCTCGTTATCTTTCAACGCATCATGTGTCATATAAAACGAATACCCCCTTGTACCAAGGTCAAGCCTGTTACCATTCTTAATTTCGGCTGGTACAACACTGTTGCCCCTTACATCGACATCAGGCTTATATGTAACGTCATCATCAGGAATATGTTCTTCAAGCAGCAGGCAGTCTTCAGGTGTGACAATAACAATATGCTGAATATCTTCCTGATCCTGCGCCCAGACATGACCAAAGACAATAGCATTTATGCCAATAGACATTATGGTTAACGAAATTCTCATTCTTTTGCTCCTAATGTGAGTGTACTTGAAATTTCCCTATAAGATCAATATGTTGCAAAAATACAACAAGTTACAAAAATATTACAATTTTAAGCATTTTTGAGGTGACAGACGTTTATGTCGCGGTTAGATTTATCACCGTAAGTGAACCCAAGTTTGGGAGCGAGGAAACTCTTAAATACTAAAATAAAAAAATCACTACACCAATTAAATAAAGCAAGGTTTTATCCTTGCTTTTTTTATGCGTAAACAAATTTACTGCCAATTACTTAATTGATATCAAATCCAGATAATCAACAACCCCGACAATCATTACAAAGCCGATTGTAATTTTGGTTGTCAGCCAGAATTTTTGTTTAATATTTGCCTGAACAGGAGAACCAACTTCTATACCATCTGTTATTTCTTCATCGGTTTCGCTATGTGTCGTCACACCAAGCGGCAGTACCATGAACAAAAAAAGCCACCACGAAACAAAAAAAGTAATACTGTATCCAATAAAATCCATTGACTAACCCTTAAATCTGCTCAAGTTCGATTAATGTACCACAAAAATCTTTTGGGTGTAAAAATAACACAGGCTTTCCATGTGCGCCGGTTGCCGGATCTCCTGACCCCAATATTCTCATTCCCTTTTTAACCAGCTTATCCCGGGATTTTATAATATCTTCCACCTCAAAACAAATATGATGAATTCCACCTGACAAATTTTTCTCAAGAAAAGATCTTATAGGCGAGTTTTCACCATATGGATAAAGAAGTTCCAGTTTTGTATTTCCGACATCAACAAAAACTACCGTGACACCATGATCCGGTAAATCGATGGCTTCTGATACGTCTGCACCAAGCA
>JAUILB010000301.1 GCA_030432815.1 Alphaproteobacteria bacterium
CTGCGTGAATGCGTGTAAGATATAACCGGTCAGTTTCTGGCAGACAAAGTTCGTAAATCTGTGCACCGCCGATCACCATAACTTCCTTAAGTCCTTTGGCTTCTGCAATACCCTTGGCCACATCAAGGGCCATTTCAACACTATGGGCGGTGATTACCCCTTCGGCTGTAAAGTTGGTGTCTCGGGTAATCACAATATTCGCGCGTCCTGGAAGCGGCTTACCGATACTTTTAAATGTTTTTCGGCCCATGATTATCGGCTTGTGCATAGTCACTTTTTTAAAATATTGCAGATCAGATGATATTTTCCATGGCATAGCATTATCTTTGCCGATCACGCCGTTTTCGGTGACAGCAACGATTTGTGAAACTTTAATCATCAGACGGCCACCATGCCTTTGATATGCGGGTGTGCTTCATAATTTTGCAGTTCGAAATCCTCAAACTTAAAATCAAAAATGCTCTTAACGTCGGGATTAATGTGCATTGTCGGCAAGGGTTTTGGATCGCGGCTAAGCTGCAGGTTAATCTGATCCAGATGGTTCAGATATAAATGAGCATCCCCGAAAGTATGAACAAAATCGCCAACACCTAGCCCCGAAACCTGCGCAATCATCATTGTTAGCAGCGCATAGGATGCAATATTAAACGGTACGCCCAGAAAAACATCGGCACTGCGCTGATAAAGCTGACAGCTCAATTTCCCGTCCGCCACATAAAATTGAAACAGACAATGGCAGGGCGGTAATGCCATGTGATCAACATCCGCCACATTCCAGGCGCTGACGATCAGACGACGACTGTCAGGGTTCTTTTTGATCATATCAATCAGATTACTGATCTGATCAACTGTTTTTCCATCCGGGGTCGGCCATGAACGCCACTGATGACCATAAACAGGACCAAGATCACCATTTTCATCGGCCCATTCGTCCCAGATTCTGACACCGTTATCCTTTAAATATTTGATATTGGTATCCCCAGCAAGAAACCATAGAAGTTCATGAATAATCGACTTTAAATGAAGCTTTTTTGTCGTCACCATTGGAAAACCATCCTCAAGATTAAAACGCATCTGGTGGCCAAATACGCTAACGGTTCCTGTTCCTGTGCGGTCTTCTTTTTTGGTGCCTTCGTCACGGATGCGACGGGCAAGATCAAGGTATTGTTTCATTGTATTCCGTTTTAACTTGAAAACTAAATACCATAAATTGCATATATTTTTACGCAAATCTATTTAAATCTTAAGCTTTTGCCCTTATATATAGGGTGTCGGGTGACCGACTATGGCAATAAACTGATATATGGAATAAACGTATCGGACCCGGGGGCGGTACCCGGCGCCTCCACCATTAATTCAAATCACTGAAATATTGTGATTTTATGGGGGCGAAACAGGATCGACGTGCGCGATAAAGATATAACTTTTGCCCAGTATGATACCGCTGTGACGGATCAATTTTTACAAATGCAAACGATAACGAAGCATTTGCTGTAGCTGCTTAATAAGCTAAGCTACGCGGGGTTCGGTGGGCACCTAGCAACAGAAGCCCACCACTTTTTTAAATCTACACCTATAATAGTTTCCTAAAATGACTAGCACCACTGTCATCTTATGGTTATAATTTAAATAAATCAGAGTCGTAATAAAAAGAAGTAACATTTAAATGACTGATAGTATTATTCAATATGATGAAATGGTCCAATCTGCGCTGATCGGCGTTGTAAAGGACATACTCACGGATACCGCCGAAAACGGCCTGCCGGGCGATCATCATTTTTATATTACCTTCCAAACGACCCATCCTGATGTAAAAATTCCCGATTATTTAAAAGAACGATATGAAGAAGACATGACTATCGTCCTTCAGAATCAATTCTGGGACCTTAGTGTTTCAGATTCGTTCTTTGAAATTTCATTAAGTTTCAATCGTAATAAAGAACATCTGTTAATTCCGTTCGATAGTCTGCTTGGATTTTTTGATCCAAGTGTCGATTTTGGTCTGCATTTCAATGCGGAAGTGGATTCAAATATAGAAATAGTTGATACAGAAGACATGTCACCCAGCCCAGAAGACATTAATAACGATGAAGAGTTGGTCGAAAAAGACAATATTGTCGCACTCGACAGTTTTAGAAAAAAGAAATAAAAACTAACCCGCTGGACAAAAAATCCATGACATCTGCCCAATATACAGACATGTATGCTCAGAGCGAGAGCGATACAGTCTACAGAAAAGTTACATCTGATTATGTCTCAACAATCACTGTTGACGGCAAAGAAATCCTGAAGGTTGACCCCGAAGGCATAAGGTTGCTGACCGCCGAAGCGATGAAAGATATTGCTCATCTACTGCGACCAACCCATCTTGAAAAGCTTGCAAAAATCCTTGAAGACGATGAAGCCTCAGACAATGATCACTTTGTTGCTACGGAATTGCTTAAAAACGCCAATATTGCAGCAGGTATGGTTCTTCCAGGATGTCAGGACACTGGTACAGGTATTATTATGGGGAAAAAAGGACAGTATGTATGGACGGAAGGTGACGACGCTGAAGCTATAAATATGGGGATGATAGATACCTATACAAAAACTAACCTGCGTTATTCGCAGCTTGCCCCCAAAAGCATGTTCGAAGAAGCGAATACAAAAACAAATGGTCCTGCCCAGGTTGATATTTATGCGACTGAGGGAAATGAATATCATTTTCTGTTTGTCGCAAAAGGAGGTGGTAGTGCCAATAAAACTTTCCTTTTCCAGCAAACACCCGCAGTTCTGCGCGAAGATAAATTGATGGAATTTCTGGATGAAAAACTAAAGACACTGGGAACCGCGGCCTGCCCTCCTTATCATCTGGCGATTGTCGTTGGCGGCTTAAGCGCAGAACAAAATTTAAAAACAGTTAAACTGACCAGCACGCATTATCTGGATAACCTTCCAACAGAAGGCGGTGATTTCGGGCAAGCTATCCGTTGTCCCGAAATTGAAGAAAAAGTCCTGAAAATGACACAAGGTTTTGATATTGGTGCCCAATTTGGCGGTAAATATTTTTGTCATGATGTTCGTGTTGTGCGTATGCCACGCCATGGTGCATCTGTTCCAATCGGTATTGGCGTTTCCTGTTCCGCGGACAGGCAGGCAAAAGCAAAAATTACCAAGGAAGGTATCTTTCTTGAACAGCTTGAAACCAATCCTGTGCGGTTCATGCCTGATATTAAAGAAGACAAACTGAGCGATACTGTCGTCAGTATTGACCTTAACCGCCCGATGGATGAAGTTCTTGCAGAGCTTAGCAAATATCCAATACGAACAAGATTGTCACTTAACGGCACAATTGTCGTTGCGCGCGATCTTGCACATGCCGCTATCCTTAAAAAATTGGAAAATGGCGAACCGATGCCGGATTACTTAAAAAATCATATCGTCTATTACGCAGGGCCGGCAAAAACGCCAGATGGTTATGCATCAGGATCATTCGGGCCCACAACGGCAGGTCGAATGGACAGCTATGTTGATATATTTCAACAACATGGTGGTAGTATGATCATGCTTGCCAAAGGAAATCGCAGCAAGCAGGTGACTGACGCTTGCGCAAAAAATGGTGGTTTTTATCTTGGTTCTATAGGTGGCCCCGCGGCTATACTAGCCAAA
>JAUILB010000011.1 GCA_030432815.1 Alphaproteobacteria bacterium
CAAAATCGGCAAGCCCGAAATTGTAACTCGTATCTTCATCAATAACGGCTTCTTCATCCGCCGATGTCGGCGGGTCATTCACGGGGGTAACATCAATACTGAATGTATATTCGCCACTATCATCGGCTCCGTCACTGACCGTAAAATTAAATGTTGCGTAATCTTCACCGTTTTCATTTTCATCAGGTATAAACACTAGCTGATTAAGCGCAGCCGATGGAATATCATCACCTTCGCTAACGGGTGATCCGTTAAAAAACAATGCACCATTTTCCGGCAAAGATGTAATTGTTATATGATCAAAGGCATCATTTTCGATATCACTGAAGGCGAAATCAGCTAAATTGAACGTTATACTGGTATCTTCGGGCGTTGTTGCTTCATTATCCTCGCTTGTAGGCGGATCATTTACTGGCAATACATCAATAATGGCCGTACCGGGAATAGTATATGTACCATCCGAAATTGTATAAGTGATTGGCAGATCCTCTCCGAAAAAATCGGGAGCGGGTTCAAATGTATATGTGCCATCGCCATTATCAATAATGACGCCATAAGCCGGATCAATCGCAACATCAGACACAAACAGGTCGTCACTATCCGGATCATTTGCATTAGATAGAAGATCAGCTACTGTAAAATCGGCCGATACGTCTTCGTCCGTGGCACCAAGATCAACAGGCCCCGTAACCGGTGGGCCATTCTCTCCTTCATCAAGTTCTAGCGTTTCTATAGACTGTGGCCCTGCCACGCCTTCAGGAGTTTCGATTGCCTGACGATTAAGTTGCTGACCCTGAATATCTACCTGTGGCTGCGCACGCCCTGATGATAAAAATTCGGGTTCCTCCGGCGTGGCTATCCCTGATGGTTCGTAAGAACCGGATGCATCATCATTCAGGTTTTCTTCATCACCCCGTTTTTGCTGATTGCTTAAATCCAGTGGTTCCAGGGTCTGGTTGGGTACTACTGTTTCATCTTCTTGTTGGCCTGTTCCAAGGCCTTCTTCATCACGGCCTCCCAAATGGATATTGGTTTTTGTATGTGTATCTTCCGGACCGTCCTGAGTTTCCGGTGCAATATGGCTTTCGACTTTTTCCGGTGTCTGGACACGATCAACACCTTGAAGAATAGGATCATCATTTTCAATTGATGCCGAACCGCCTTTTTTATTTACAGGCTCTTTATCAGCCATAAAAAACTCCAACAGAAAATTTTCAATTTCGAATTAAATTATACCAAAATTTTAATTTACGATACATTCAATTTTTATAACCTCGACATAAAATACAAATAATGATCACAAAGAACGATACAGGTCAGCCGTCTGATGTTGATATTGCATCTTATTTTGTCAGATAAATCATCACAATAAAGCCTATTAAAAAAACTTAAAGAATCTATTAATAATATCTTAACACGCCAAGTTTACGAGTAAAAAGCCTGCTTTTCATATAATTTAACCAAACTTCAATAAATCTTAATTACTGTACTGTAATGTACAATTTTTTGATTAACCAAGGATATAACTAGCAATCTTTAAAGTAATGAAATTATTCAATTGTTATGGTTAATATTTATGGTTAATATACCTCGCAAAACAGTCAAAAGAAACCGTGAATGATACAAGGTCAGCATAAAATTTCAGAGGAAACACGCGAAAAAATATGGGAGGGTCTAAAACCTGTAATCAGGAAAGACATCGTCATAGCTTCTCTTGTAATTAACCTGCTGTCATTGGGGTTACCAATGGTTTTGCTTCAGGTTTATGACAGAATTATTCCCAATCAGGCGTTAAATACATTATCCCTTCTTATTTTGGGACTGCTTGTTGTCTTGGTTATGGATGTCTTGTTGCGTACGGCCCGTTCATACATGGTGGGTTGGATTGGTGCACAGTACGAACATGAAACCGGCTGTTCATCCATGAAAAATATTATTAATGGTAATTTGGTCGAACTGGAATCCGTCGCTTCGGGTGAACAGCTTGACAGGTTGAATGCCATTGACTCAATCCGTGATTTTTATGGAAGTCAGGCCAGTCTGGCCATCATTGACTTGCCATTTGTGTTATTGTTTCTGGGAATTCTTGGTTTTATTGCCGGTTGGCTTATAGTTGTACCAATTATCTTGCTTGTTATCCTTGGCTGGATTGCCTTTAGCCTGGGTGGTCATCTGCGTGATGCAATTGAAGAAGATACTGTATGGGAAGACCGGAAATACAGCTTCATCATTGAAGTACTCAGGGGTGTACACTCAGTAAAAAGCATGGCTATGGAAAGCCTTATGGACCGTCGCTATGAAAAGCTGATGGAGAGCTGTTCCAAGGCAAGTTATAATGTCATATATTTAAATAGTCTTGCGCAAGGTATTGGCACGACTTTCTCCCAATTTACGATGATATCTGTCGCTGCCGTAGGCAGCTGGATGGTTGTTGAGCAAAATATTACCATGGGTGCACTGGCCGCCAGTATCCTTCTTGCCGGAAGAACCGTGCAACCGTTACTCAGGGCACTTGGAATTTGGACCCGTTTTCAACATATTCAGATTGCTCATGATAAATTGGACCTGATTGATGCAATTTCACAGGAAAGGACCGAACCAACAAAAGAGCTGGACAGAATACAGTCACTTGAGCTTAAAGATTTCCGCTTTGGCTACAAGGATGACAACCTTATCCTTGATGGTGTTGACTTCAAAATAAATCACGGCGAAATGATCGGAATCAGAGGAGGCAACAGCAGTGGCAAATCCACATTACTATGGGCACTTATGGACGGCATTAACCCATTGGGGGGTGAATTGCTGGTAAATGGTGAAAATCCTAAAATATACAGTACGAATAGTTTCCGTAGCAGGATTGCATATCTACCCAGCCAACCTGTTCTTTTCCAGGGAACAATACTGGACAATCTGACCATGTTTAAGGGCGACGATAAAATCGATTCTGTAATGAAAGCTGCCGAACATATGGATTTAAGTCAGATACTTGTAAGAATGCCAGAAGGTTTTGAAACCATGGTGGGGGACGCATCGCAGAACGAATTACCCGCAGGGATCGTGCAACGCATTGCAATCGTTCGAGCACTGGCATCTAATCCGGACATAATCTTGTTTGACGAGGCAAATTCAGGACTTGATTATGAATCAGATGAAGATCTCAAGAACTTGATGGAAAAACTGAAAGGCAAATGTGCCATCGTACTGGTGAGTTTTAGACCTTCGCTACTCAAGCTCGCTGATCGCTCATACGATTTAAAGGACGGAAAACTAGTAGAGCATGTTTCGGAAAAGTCACAGGGAGCACTTCCAAATGACTAAACCGGGAAATCGCCTTATTATTGCAAAAGCAGATCAATTTAACCATGCATTAAGCACAGGTGAAATAGGTTCATTTAAAGCAAGTTCATCATTTGCCGCCTGTATTTTACCCCTCCTACAAGCACTTGGGTGGCGTGGACAGACCAGATATTTATTTGAGGCACTCCCCCATTTTGCAAACACGCTGACATTAACAGAATTTCGTAATACGCTTGCCAACTTGCATTATAAGACTGTAGCTGCAGAAAATATTGATCTGGAAACTATTGATCCAAGACTTTTTCCATGCCTGTTTACCAATAAGGATAGCAAACCTTATGTCTTACTGGATAAAGATGATCGCGGAATTAAAGTTTTTGACAGCGAGTTAAAAGCTGAAGTGTATCTTGACGAGACGGAATATAAAGGGGACGCCTATTTTCTATCGACAAAACACGCCACCCAGACCAATAAACAAACAGATCAGGCACCTCCGGAAAACTGGATAGCTGAATTATTCATGCGCTTTAAAAAAGAGTTCAAAGAACTCCTGCGGATGACCTTTTTACTTAATCTTTTTGCGCTGCTTGTTCCGTTATTCATCATGACAGTATATGATCAGGTTATCCCTTCGAAAAACGGTGTAACACTGGTCTGGCTTACCGTCGGCATCTTACTCGCAATTTGCTGCGAGATCGCGATAAGAATTCACAGATCAAAATTCGTTGCCTATATAGGTGCGCGCGTTGAAAATATTGTAGCAACGGCGACCTTTGAAAAATTATTAGGTTTGCCTTCGGTAATGACGGAATCAGCACCGATCGGCACCCAGGTTTCACGACTGAAAGAATTTGACGTTATTAAGGGGCTATTTTCAAGCACACTCATTAATGTGGTGCTCGAACTTCCCTTCGTGTTTATATTTATTGCCATCATCGCTGCTTTGGGTGGATTTCTCGCACTAATACCTGTCGTACTTATGATCATATTTGCAATCATTGCCGCCATAATGATTCCGACAACGAAACGGCAAGTAACAAAATCAACACAGGCACGTGCTAAACGCCAAGGGTTTCTTGTCGAAACGCTTACTAATTTGCGTACAATAAAACAAACTGCTGCCGAGGCATCATGGTTGCAGCGATACCGTGATATATCCGCAGAGACATCGCATGCGCAGTTTAAAGCATCACAGATTTCTTTCCTTTTGCAAAATCTGGCACAGGCCATAATGATGGGAGCTGGTATTGCAACAATCGGTTTTGGTGTCATAAAAGTAATTGATGGTGATATGACTATCGGTGCCATGATTGCAACAATGGCCCTTATCTGGCGTGTGCTATCACCGCTGCAAAATTTATTTCTTACACTGACGCGACTTGAATATACCCTTAACAGTATCAAGCAAATCAATTTGCTAATGAAACTTAAGACAGAAGTAAACCCAAATCCTGACAATATTAGCCAGCGCGAATTTATCGGTCATATCCTTTTTGACCGTGTAAGCTTTAGATATAAACAGGGTAGCGAACCTGCACTTCTTGGTACCAGTTTTGAAGTCCGACCGAATGAAATGCTTGCCATAATTGGTCCGAATGCATCAGGAAAATCCACTATATTAAAAATTATTCTGGCAATGTATCAAAATCAAGCCGGTCAGGTTATAATCGATAACATGGATATCAGGCAGATTAATCCACTTACTTTAAGACAAAATATTGCATACGTTCCGCAGGAATCCCGCTTTTTTCATGGAACGATTGCGCAGAATTTAAGGCTTTCTCATCCAACGGCAACCGACGAAGAATTGAACGATGCGTGTGAACTGGCCAACCTTAATCAGGATATTGAAAAACTGCCTTATGGAATGGATACAAGAATTGGCGATCAAACAGTGCATGGTATGCCGTCCGGCTTTAAACAGAGGTTAAATCTGGCACGTGCCTATTTGAAAAAAGCACCAATTCTTTTACTGGATGAGCCAGGACAAACGCTTGATTTTGAAGCGGACAAAGCATTTATAGATTCGCTTAGAAAGCTTAAGGGAACATGCACTATTATCATGATTTCTCACAGACCAAGCCATATCAAATTATGTGATAAGGTTTTGTCACTTGAGAATGGTATGGTCGTGAACCTGACAACGCCAGATGAGATTTATCAAACACAAACACCACAAGTCGAAGATGGGAACCGTGTATCATGAATGATGAAAATGTAAACAAACCTGATGAAAATCAGGATGGTTCTAGGGAACTGACAACCAGTCCGACAAAAAAGCCAGTTAGTAAAATCTTTGGTGATACAAAAAAACCGACGCAATATTATGCCAAATATCTTTCGCGGGCAACGTTACTTGAAGAAAGCGGGCCTCCCAAATCGGCCGTGAATACAATTAGAATTATTTGCATTATTGTATTCTTTTCTATCCTTGGGTCATGTTTTGCACCACTAAATGAAACCAGTGTTGCACCGGGAGAAATAGTCCCTGCCACCTCAGTACAGCCGGTACAACATCTTGAAGGTGGTATTGTTGAAGAAGTACTTGTTAAGGATGGTGATGAGGTTCGCAAAGGTCAACCACTGATCAGGCTTGAAGCAACGTCAACACTTTCTGAACTGGATCGCACCAGAGCACGTTATGTGTCCCTGGATATGCAGATGCGCCGTTTGCGGGATTTTGCATTGGGTGAAGAAGCGGATTTTTCCGATTATGAAGATGAATTTCCTGTCATTGCACTTGATCAGGAAAAAATACTCAACCAGCAAAAAGAATCCCGTGAAGCACAGGAACGTGTGTTTATTTCCAAAATTGCAAATTCACGAAACCAGCTTGCCGTCCTTGAACAACAGGAAGCAGCACAGCTTCAAGCTTTAAATTTAGTCGGTGAGGAGCTTAAAATTCGTGAAGAACTTACAGAAAAAGGACTGGGTTCAAAAATTCGCCTGCTTGAAATTCAACGTGAATATGTTGCTGCTAAAAGCACATACGATACAACAGTAGAACAAAAAACAGGCGTCATTGCAGGCATCAACGAAGCGGAAGGAAACCTTACCCAGCTTCGTGAAAGATTGAATTCTGATGCTTTGGATCAGCTTGGTCAGTTAGTCGAAGAAAGTGTCCAACTACAATCTGAACTCAAAAGATTAAACAATAAAGTAGCACGTCTTAGCATCCTGTCACCTGTTGATGGCATTGTTAAAGGATTAAAATATAGGGCTTATGCAAGTGTTATTCCCCCTGGAGACCTGATTGCACAAATCGTTCCAAACGAAGATAATCTTGTCGCAGAAGTAAGAATTTCACCAAGTGATGTGGGACATGCGGAGATTGGTAGTGAAGTCATGGTGAAAGTTGATACCTATAATTACACCATGTATCAGGGTATTGATGCCCATCTGACAAATGTTTCGGCATCATCGTTTCTTGATGAACAGGGTGAGGCCTATTTTAAAGGATATATTGAACTGCCGAAGAACTATGTAGAACGCGCTGGCCAGCAATATGTGGTAACACCGGGAATGACAGTCGTCGCAGACATCAAGACTGGTGAAAAAACGCTATTTGAATATTTAATGAAACCGATACAGCGCGCTGTTACAGAGTCATTTAGAGAACAATAGCTTTTATACGGATAACAATAATTTTCCGTTATTATAATCTGGCTTCTATGGCGTCCCATATGAGCACGGCAATATCCGTACCATCAAATCGCTTAATTTCCTGAATGCCTGTTGGCGACGTCACATTAATTTCGGTCAGGTAATTTCCTATAACATCAATGCCGACAAATATCTGACCCTGTTCGCGAAGAACAGGGCCAATGGCTTCGCATATCTCATGCTCACGTTGTGTTAGTTCTGTTTTTTGTGCTTCGCCACCCACATGCATATTTGATCTGATCTCCCCTTCATCTGGCACCCTGTTGATAGCACCAACGGCTTTTCCATCAACAAGGATAATACGCTTATCGCCCTTACGTACTTCAGGAAGATATTGTTGAACAATAAAGGGTTCAGTATAAAATTCCTTAAACATTTCCATAAGGCTAGCAAGGTTCTGATCATCTTCACGAATAAGAAATACACCGGCACCGCCATTACCATATAAGGGTTTTATAATTATATCTTTATATTCACGGCGAAAGGCGCGGACATCATCTTCATTTCGGGTAATCAGTGTAGCCGGCATAAGATCAGGAAACCGGGTAAGGAACAATTTTTCCGGTGCATTTCGAACCGATACCGGGTCATTCACAACCAACGTTCTTGGATGAATATGTTCCAGTAGATGTGTTGCTGTAATATAGCCCATATGAAACGGTGGATCCTGACGCATCAGAATGACATCAATCTCATTTCCCAAATCCGCGTGCACAGGATCACCAAATGTGAAATGCTTGCCTTGCTCGCGACGAAATTCCAATGGTTTTACGTGTGCTTTAACCTTGCCATTCACATAAGACATATCACCAACGAGATAATGATATAACTTATGACCACGCTTTTGTGCTTCAAGACCTAGTGCAAAACTGCTGTCACCATTAATATTAATTGTTTCAACAGGGTCCATCTGAAGCGCTACATTTAAACTCATTCTTTATTCACCTTTATCTATATTGCCTTTTATAAGCTCAAATACTTTGGGTTTATTATAGGCACGCATCTCTTTTAATGTGGCAAGGATTTGTTTTCTTAATTCCTCATCGTTGCTTTCAACATTCTCATCCATATAGTCAAGACAATCGAGCAGGTTTTGTTTTCCCTCTTCAACGTTTTTTGTATGGATCTGCAACATACCAAGCTCATATTTATGCATTATTTTCTCAGGATCAATATACATGGTTCGTTTTAAGGCATTCATAGCAAGATCAAAGTCGCTGACATTAAGGCATCTTATTTTGATGTTATTAAGAAGACGTACCAAAATAGCCCTTTTTTCAAGCGGGGCATGATGCGATTGGTCCAGGGTTTGCTTGCCACCTGAAATGGTGTTCACAAGTTCTCTTAAATCCTGCGCATAAAGGACTTTTCCCTTATGAAATGGATCAAGAATAACCTGGTCATTTTCACCAAATATCCGGATCAGGAAATGCGCCGGAAAATTTACCCCTTCAGCATTCCAGCCCTGTGAATATGCTGCATGCAGATAAAGTATCCCTAAACTGATCGGAAGCCCGACGCGTCGATCAATAACCGACATGAGATTGGCATTCTGAAGATCATCATAAAACTTATCATTGCCTTTATATTCATGTTTTCCCCACATGACCTCAATAAGGGCATGGGCGCGTTCCTCTGCTGTTTTGGCGTTGTGTCCGTGGCTTTCTGTATCAAGCTTCAGGATTTCCAGATGATGATGATATTTTTGCAGCGATACACCCGGCCGATCCAGGCTGGCAAGCATTAATGCTGTTTCTGCAATATCAATTTCGTCTTCCGGTGTCTGCCCGACATTTTTCAAGAATTCAATTTGTTTATCTAAAGTCGGGATCATTTTTACCACGCATTCTCAATATGTTTTGGCCACCGCCATGGGATGATCAGTATCACATCACATCTGTATATCTTATTGTTTTTATGGTCACTTTTCAAGTAAGACATATAGTAATCAGCGGCTCTTGTAATACGCATTTTTTGTTTATGCGATACAGATTCGGCAGCAGCATCATATTCTTTACGTGCCTTGACTTCGCAAAATGCCGTAACATCGCCCCGTGTTGCAATTATATCAATTTCCCCGACCGGTGTTTTATATCTTCGCTCTTTTATTGAATAGCCCTTAAGAAAAAGAAAAAAACAGGCTAAAATCTCAGCGAAATGTCCACGCCGATAAGCTTTTTTTCTTTTTTCATCAATCATTTTTGGCTATCTCTAATGCACGCTTATAAACTTCTTTTCTTTTTCTGCCTGTCATGTAGGTTACCGCTGCAACAGCTTCTCTGACACTTAAAGTCGCAAGTGCCTTTCCAAGTGCATCATCCAGATCGTCTATAACATCAATATTATTCTCAGCACCGGAGACAACAATGACCACTTCACCCTTTACTGTCGGCTTTTCCTCATAATAGGTTATGACCTTACTGATATTATCGCGTGTTGTTTCTTCATAAAGTTTTGTAAGTTCACGGCACACGGCCACTTCGCGATCCCCGAATACCATATGCATAGCTTTTAATGTATCAATCAACCGTTTCGGACTTTCATAAAAAACCAGTGTTGATTTTAATGTTGATAATTTTTCCAGTTCTTTTTGTCGCGCCGTATTTTTAGGCGGAAGGAACCCGCAAAATAAAAAATTGTCCGTCGGTAGTCCCGCATTGGTTAAGGCACAAAGCAGCGCACTGGCACCAGGAAGGCTTGTTACAAATATGCCTGATTTATGGCATTCATTTATAAGCTTATAACCGGGATCCGAAATAAGCGGTGTACCGGCATCACTTATGAGTGCAACTATTTTTTGTTCTTTTAATTCCTGAATTAATTGAGGGGTCACAGACTTGGCATTATGATCATGATAGGAAACAAGTGGCTTTCTGATTTCATAACGTGATAATAATTTTGCACTTACCCGCTTATCCTCGCATGCAATCAAATCAGCCGCGTTTAACAGTTCCAATGCACGCAGCGTAATATCCCCCAAATTACCAATTGGTGTTGCGGTAACATAAAGCCCCGGCGCAAAGGTTTTTTTTCTGTTTATTTCCATAATTTGATTTATTTCCATACCATTGCCATAATTCAGGACTAGCCTAACGGAGTTCCTTTGGTATAACTAATGAAAAATTGATTTTGCAATGAAAATAAAAGGTATAAATTTATTGCTAAAACAACCATGTAAAATATTAATACTGCTATTGCTTTCAGCTCTTCTGGTAGCTTGTGGACCCGATGAAGGTGGTGATACTGCATTGGTAACTGAAGCCCCGCCCCCACCTGATATGGAAGAAGAGGTTATCAGCACCCAGCCCACAAATATCGTTCCCACATTTGTTGAGGATGACGAAGAGTTTGAAGTTGATAATCGCCCTGCCAGAACCAAAATAAATATTGGTATTATGCTACCTTTAAGTGGTGATACAAGAGTGGTCGGACAGGCACTATTGAATGCTGCTACACTTGCGCTTTTCGATGCCCGTGACAGGCGTCTTGAAATAATCCCTGCTGATACACGTGGTACGCCGGAAGGCGCACGGGAAGCTGCAACCCACCTTGTTGAAAATGGGGTCGATATTATTATCGGGCCACTTTTTTCAGAAAGTATAAGGGCTGCTCATCCCATTATAAAAAGCGCAGATATTAAGATGATCGGCTTTTCAAATGACCACGATGTCGCGGGTGACGGTGTTTACCTTCTTAGCTTTAGACCAGAAGAACAAGTTGGTCGTATAATCAAATATGCTTCGAAACAACGGTACAAAAAATTTGCGGCACTCGTTCCCGACACCCTTTACGGCAGGCGAATTGTCAATGTGCTTGAACCACTAGTAGCAACAGAATTCAAAGAACTCGTTGCTTTGGAAATATACCCTGCTGATGCATCATTACTTGATGATCCGGTTAAACGGATAGCTAACTATGATTATAGACGCCAGGAATATATTGAAGAAATGAGGTTCCTGAGGTCCCTTGGTCGCGATGATGATATGGGCCAGGAATTTATCAATGACATCAGAAACATGGAAGCACTTGGCGATGTTAATTTTGATGCAATCCTTCTTCCTGAAGGTGGCACAATGCTTGGCTCAATCGCCCCTCTATTATCATATTATGAAATCGATTTGAATAAGGTCAAAGTGCTTGGCACAGGGCTTTGGCATGATCCAATGCTTTTTAATGAACCGCAGCTTCAAGGTGGCTGGTTTGCGGCCCCTGAGGATGATCTTGCCGATCAATTCATCGAACGTTATGAAAATGCGTTTCAGTCAACACCACCGCGAATTGTAACACTTGGCTATGATGCCATGGCATTGGTTGCCAATATCGTCAGAACCCAACGCGCACCAAGATTTTCAAACCGCATCATAACAAACCCGGATGGCTTTGCCGGATTGGATGGAATCTTTCGTTTTCATCGTACTGGCCTTGTTGAACGTGGACTTGCCGTTTTTGAGGTCACATCTGATTCATTCATGAAAATCGATGCAGCGCCAAAAAGTTTTGTTGAAAATGAACGCCCGCTATATGTTGAAGTACCTATTGATTTTAAACCAAAATACGATCCAGTATTTGGTTTAACAGGGAGCGACCCGACACTGTCAATTGAAGCCGATCTGGAAAATCTTCCGAAACGAAACCTTGAGATATCAACATCGCCACTTGATCCGAATTGATAAAACGTTCAAATGGAGCACCTGTTCGAAGTTCAAAATCTTTTGCCTTTATTCCTTTAGCAAGCCTTAAGCCCATCATAATCATTTCTTCTGCCATGGTTTGCTGATCCAACTTTGACATTATTTTTGTCGCATGACCTTCACGAGTAACTTTATGAAGCCATGTTTCCGGTTTTTTATTTTGTTCTGTAGCGAAAGTTTGTCCGTTTATTGTTATACGCCCGTGGGCACCGGCCCCAATGCCAATATAATCGTTATAATTCCAGTAAGTCAGATTATGACGGCTTTCTTCCCCAAGCATTGCATAATTGGATATTTCGTAAAGTTCATAACCCGCTGCGGCAGAAATATCACGCGTCAGTTCATACATTTCTGCTGCTACATCTTCATCCGGCAGGACTAGTGCCCCCTTGCGCCACTGACCATAAAATGGGGTTCCCTTTTCCATCGTAAGCTGATAGAGCGACAAATGACCATTTGCAATTTTGATCGCATCACATAGTTCCTGTTCCCAATCCGCTGTTGATTGACCCATACGGGTATAAATCAGATCAAAATTAGAACGTTTAAAATATTTTTGCGAAAGCTCTATGGCGTTAAGTGCTTCCAGTACAGAATGTTCACGGCCAAGCTTTTTAAGATCAGCATCATTTAAAGCCTGTATTCCAAGGGATACGCGATTTATGCCCGCTCTAGCAAAATCTTCAAACTTGGCAGCTTCCACGCTGGTGGGGTTGGCTTCAAGTGTTATTTCGATATCATCCGCAACTTCAAATTTCGATAGCGATAAATCAATTATTTTATCTACCGTATCCGCTGACATCAGCGATGGTGTACCACCACCAAAAAAAATACTTTTCAGCGGTCTGTTACCAACCATTTCAGCAAAATATCTGAGCTCACTTTGAAGTGCTGCGGACATACCAACTTCGTCAACCGCGTCTCTTACATGACTGTTAAAATCGCAATAAGGACATTTCGCGAGGCAAAAAGGCCAATGCACATATATGGAAATTGGGTCAGGCTTTAAAGCAGGCATTGATTAACTTCTTGAATGCCTCAGCCCGATGGCTGATTGCATGTTTTGCATACGGCTCCATTTCACCAAATGTTTCCTGGTGTCCATCCGCAATAAACATTGGGTCATAACCAAAACCATTTCTTCCCCTGACCGGCCAGGTCAATGTTCCATAAACCTTACCCTCAAAAGTTTCCACATGACCGTCCGGCCATGCAAGTGATAAAGCGCAGACAAAATGCGCGCTACGGTCTTTGTCGCCAAGTTCAAGGTTTAATTTCCCCATTGCATAGCCAAAATCACGCTCTTCTTTCCACGGGTTATAAGCATAACGCGCAGAATGAACCCCCGGCGCTCCACCAAGCGCAGGAACGACAAGCCCGCTGTCGTCCGCCAAAGATATCAACCCGCTTTCAGCAGCGGCACTTATGGATTTTATTTCCGCATTGGCGATAAACGTATTTCCGTCTTCCACCGGCTCCGTCAGCTTAAGTTCGCCGCTTGATAACACTTCCACACCAAAAGGAAGTAGCAGTTCACTAATTTCTCTTACTTTCCCCGCATTATGGCTTGCAACAACCAATTTATCTTGATCAAATTTCCGTACCATTAAAGCCCCAATGTTTTTTTCTGCATCCGGGTGATTTGCTCAATTCCCATTCTTGCAAGACGCATCATACGCAGTAGTTCTTCCTCACTAAATGGTGCTTCTTCTGCTGTACCTTGCACTTCAATGATCTGGCCTGCCCCTGTCATGACGAAATTAGCGTCTGTTTCAGCACTGCTGTCTTCGTCATAGTCTAAATCAAGTATCGGTTGCCCTTTATAAACACCACACGATATGGCCGCCACTTCATGTTTAATCGGTACTTCCTTAAGAACCCCATCTACCACCATTTTCTGAAGGCATTGATAAAGGGCTACATATCCACCGGATATAGAAGCCGTTCTTGTGCCACCATCTGCCTGAATTACATCACAATCAACACGAATCTGGCATTCACCAAGAGCTTCCATATTCACTGCTGCACGCAGAGAACGTCCGACTAATCGCTGAATTTCCTGCGTTCGCCCTGACTGTTTCCCCTTTGCTGCTTCTCTTGGCATTCTGTCATGTGTTGATCGCGGAAGCATACCATATTCACCCGTTATCCATCCTTTTCCGGTTCCTCTTAAAAATGGGGGGGCTTTGTCTTCCAATGTGGCCGTACATAAAACATGAGTATTTCCGAATTTAATCAGACATGAACCTTCCGCATATTTTGAAAAACCCAGTTCCATTGAAATTTCACGTAATTGATCTGCACTACGGCCGGATGGGCGCATTTTTTTCTCCAATATTATATTATGATTCCCTGTGTTTTACATTGTATCACCAATCTTTGCTAGAAAATTGGGTGCATATTTTAATGCACCCCTGTTGACCTTGCCTATCAGCGTACCTACATTACCCTTGAGAATAGCGATGAATATACTAAACGACAGATCAAGGGATATATTTCGACAAATCGTTGACACCTACATTATGACAGGTGAACCGGTTGGATCTGCTACGCTTTCCAAACAGTTGCAAATGACACTTTCCCCGGCAACTGTGCGCAATGTTATGGCCGATCTGGAAGAAAGCGGCCTCATTTACTCTCCATACACTTCTGCTGGACGCATCCCAACGGATATAGGCCTGCGTCTTTTCGTTGATGGTATTCTTGAGGTTGGAAATCTAACTAAAAAAGAACGTAACGAAATCGAAGTTCAATGTCGAAATAACGGACAACCCATCGAAGAAGTACTTGTTCAGGCAACAAGTATGCTTAGCGGATTATCACATTGTGCCAGTATCGTTATGGCCCCAAAAAAAGATAAACCATTAAGGCATATTGAATTTGTTCAAATTGCCCCGGGGCGCGCCCTTGTTGTAATGGTTAGTGAAGGTGATGATGTCGAAAATCGCATCATAGACTTGCCCGCCGGCATTACGGGAGCCGCTCTAATTCAGGCGGCTAACTATATCAATTCTAAACTGATAGGTCACAGCTTCGAAGAAGCAAGGGAACAGATTGCACTGGAAATCAGTGCCCATGAAGCAGAACTGGATAAACTTTCTGCAAATATTGTTGAACAAGGTCTCGCTGTTTGGAGTGGTACGATCAATAGTTCAAAGAAACTTACAAGGGAATCGCTCATTGTTCGTGGCCAAGCCAATCTTCTTGAAGATCTGGAAGCAAAAGAGGATTTTGAAAGAATCCGACTTCTTTTCAGCGATCTTGAGCGTAAAAAAGACCTGATCGACCTTCTTGAGCTTGCTAAAGAAGCTGAAGGTGTAAGAATTTTTATCGGTTCAGAAAATAATCTCTTTTCTCTCTCTGGATCATCTGTTATCGCTGCACCATATATGGATGAGAAAAATAATTTACTTGGTGTGATAGGCGTGATAGGTCCTACGCGACTTAATTATGCTCGTATCATTCCCATGGTTGATTACACTGCAAAAATTATTGGAAAAATACTCTGATGACTAAACATAAAAACGAAAACCAAACCGAAAATAACGATAAACCAGAAGAAGAACTGGTTGATAAAATCGTTGAAGAAAATGTCGTAGAAAATTCGTCTGACGAAGAAGTAACCCCGCTTACTATCGCAGAGAAAGAAATCAACGACTTACGTGATAAACTACTGCGTGCTGTAGCGGAAACAGAAAATGTACGCCGTCGTTCCGAAAAAGAAAAAGCGGACGCGGCCAACTATGCTGTTACCAGTTTTGCTCGCGACATGCTTTCAATCGGTGACAATCTTCATCGCGCATTAGAGGCATTACCGGAAGATGAAAATCTACCCGAAAATGTTAAAAACCTGATTGAAGGTGTTAAAATGACTGACCGTGAACTTCACAACATTTTTGAACGACACGGTATTAATAAAATAAACCCGCATGGTGAACCATTTGATCATCACCACCATCAGGCCATGTTTGAAACCGAAACAAACGACCATCCGCATGGTACAGTAATGCAGGTAATGCAGGTTGGTTACAAAATTAAAGATCGACTGCTTCGTCCTGCTATGGTTGGTGTCGCAAAAGGCGGCCCAGAAAAGCCTACTGAAGGGATTGATACCAAGGCTTAAATATCAAATTTCCAAATTTGGAAGGGATATAACTACTATCCTCTGGTTCGTCCCTGCCAAACTGTGGATGATGCATTTTTTTCTATGTACTCGATAATAAAGCGGGCGAGATTCTTTTTTGACGTTTTTTCGATCCCCTCTAAACCGGGTGAGCTGTTAACTTCAAGAACTTTAGGGCCGTTATCAGTCCTGATTAAATCGACACCCGCCACAGTAAGACCCAGCACTTTAGCACATTTAACAGCAATCTTTTTTTCCTCAGCTGTCAATGTCACTTTTTTTGCGCTTCCACCTGCGTGCAGGTTTGCCCTGAAATCATCCCCTCCTGCCGTTCTCATCATTGAACCTACTACCCTTTTTCCCACTACGAAACACCTTAGATCGGAACCAGCCGCTTCCTTCACAAATTCCTGGGCAATGAAGTTGGCATCCAGATTTTGGAACGCACTGATAACAGCCTCACCGGCTTTTTTAGTTTCCGCGAGTACGACCCCCTTACCCTGCGTACTTTGTAGCAGTTTTAACACCGTAGGAGAACCGCCAACCAATGATAACAGATTATTTGTATCTTTTGGAGAACTCGCAAACGCTGTGGTTGGCATAGGGATCCTGTGCCTGGCTAAAATCTGATGAGCGGCAAGTTTATCCCGTGATGCCCCAATGGAATTCGCATTGTTCAAACAAAAGGTCCCCATCGCTTCAAATTGCCTTACAATTGCCATTCCATAAAATGTCAACGATGCTCCAATTCTGGGTATTACGGCATCATAATGAGGCAAAGCCTTACCGTCATAATGTACCTCGGGATTATGGGTCTGAATATTCAAATAACACCGTCTGGTATCTATCAGCTCTACAACATGATTATGTAATTCTGCTTCCTCAACAAGCCTGCGCGTCGAATAATTATTGGGTTCTCTTGTTAAAATAGCGATACGAAGCGGTCTTTTGACCGGCTTACGGCGTTTTACATTGCCATATAATTTATATGATAGTTCCTGCTGAATAAAACTTTCTGCCGGTTGAACTGCTATCCCTTCCAGAGCTGTTCTTCCTAGAAGCATTCTATAGGACATGTTTTCCCGATTTGTAAGTGTGATTTCTATGTCCCATTTTTTATCACCAATTACGATTGGTGTTTTTATCACATAACGAAGTTCGGTTTGTCCGTTGGAGGATGTTACATCCCGTTTATCAACAACAGGTGCAGAACAAAATACTTCGATATCTGGATTACCCGGTTCCGGGTGAATACCAAATCTGACAAAAGGTTTATTCTCGCTACCAAATGGTTGAATAGCAAAAGCATGTATTGCTGAAGTCCTTGCACCGGTATCTGTTTTTGCCTTAAGTGCTGGCAACCCCAATTCAGGCAACGCAACCCATTCTTCCCAACCAACAACTAATCCTTCCATTTTTACTCCCATTTAATATCTTTTCTAAATTCATTTAAGGCTAAATCAGGGGGGAGTCAAATGTGTTCCTATTGGTATTATAAATAGTTACTATTTAAAAAATTCGCTGTTCAAAAAATATTAACTTGAGAATATGTCATGTAACAAAACAAAAAATGGAATTCAAAATGCCCGGCAACATGTTCTCAAACCCTTCTGAAGACAGAATTAAAAATGATAATGAAGATGAACTAAATTTTGATGACGATTTTGAATTAGAAGAAGACGAAGATTCTCTTCTCGTCAAGGATTTGGATGATGATTATTCTGAATCATATATGCTTACACAAGATAGCATATATGGTTTCAAGCAATTTAAATCTGATGATGAATATTAGAGATAATTTCAGGTTTATTTAAAAAACAGCCTGTCTATATATTTTTTATATTCCTGTAATGACATAGGATCGTTGGATTTCTTATCCTTAATCCTCAAAAGATCATAATCAATCTCACCAATTATCTTCTTTTCTGATAAATTGCCGGTATTATTTGCATAATCATTGATATGGTCTTGCACGCTTTTGTCCTTTATCCAGAAGTCCAAATTTCTATAAAAATACATTTATTTATTTCATAATTAAATTGAATAATTTAACTAATTAATATTTAATAATTAAATAGATAATCTAGAAAACGCTAATATGGATATTGCACAAATTAAAACCTTTATTGCTGTCGCAGATACCGGTAGTTTTGTTTCTGCTGCCGAAAAAGTATTTGTTACCCAATCGACCGTCAGCATTAGAATAAAAAACCTCGAAGATCAGCTGGGCACCTATTTATTTGACCGAAGCAAACAAGGTGCAAAGCTGACCATAGCTGGAAAACAATTTTTTAAACATGCTTTGGCGCTTGCTAAACTTTGGGACGAAGCACGGTTATCAGTCGGGATTGCCGACAAAATGGAAGCATTATTAAGAATTGGCGGTCAGGTAAGTCTCTGGGATGGCTTTTTGTTAAAATTACTACCCTGGATGCGTATTCATGCGCCGGAAATAGCGATAAGAACCGAAATGGGATATTCTCCAGATCTTATGCAAAAACTTACAGAAGGCTCACTTGACATCGCGATCATGTATCGCCCCCAACATCGAACAGGTTTTAAAATCAAACAGATCTTTGAAGAGGAAATTGTTTTAGTCACTTCACTTGAAGAAGATAATAATATTTTTGAGCATGATTATATTTTCGTCAATTGGGGGCCCGAATTTATCAGCGATCACGCACTTAACTTTCCCGACATTCAAACACCACGTGTATCCCTGGACCTTGGTACGCTTGGTATTGAATATCTTCTGGTTTCACCATCAAGCGGATATTTTCCGAAGCGGATTGCCCAACCATTGATCAAAGAGAAAAAATTAAAACTGGTAGAGTGGGCACCAAAGTTCAACTATCCTGCCTATCTGGTATATGCAGATGATATTGAGGCAGATTTGATGAACGTTATATTAAACGGTATCAAATTTCTGAAAAAAGCAAGCTTTTAAAAGGACAAGCCGCTTAGAAATATCTGGGATAGATCATATCAGATATAAAAAAGCGGCTTGCTCTCCCGTATAATTGTGAACTTGCTAATAATCCTTCACATAGCTGTGAAATGCATGTGCATAGCTTGCGCTTCTACGTGGAGGACGTTTGCGCTTAGACCTTTTTTCGGCCTTTTCTTCAGCGAGATCAATATAATAATCATCGTCGAATTCTGTATAGTCGTGGTAATCCAGGTTTTGCGAATTACCCTTTTTATGGTGTTTCATAGCACTCTCCAAACGACTCTGGTTTTAATAGTGCTATAAGAATACATGATTCACAACATTTGAAAAACGAATTTAATATATAATAAATATTTAAAAATTAAATGTTATTTACCAATTTTTACCCATATTATTATGCAAACTAAAGTGCTTTAATAACTTTTACCAACCGTGGGATATCAACCTTGTACCCATCCTTTTCTTTTACAGCGACTATTGAATGAACATTATCCCCAACTGCGGAAGCATAATCCGCAAAGATACCGCTAAATTTATCAGCCGGATTTATGATAATATGGTCAGCACCAAAAGCAGCACACATCATCAAATGGGCCACATTACTACCTTCTATAGAAACCGTTACTTTGGCGCCAGCGCATGAATCAATAATATCATCCAGTGGATCATAAACACTCGCAATATGAAAACCCAAATTATGTAGAGCATCTGTTAATTCATCTTCATTAACAATTTTTCTTAAAACACCACTATCACCACGGCTGAGATATACTTTTTCAATACCGGTACCTTTATTCATGAGTTCCTTTTTAATTTTCTTTATTCTTTGTCGTCTATTGCTATTCATTCCGATATCTTTGCAATAAGACATCTGTTTGAAAAAAACATATGTCGCATTGACCCGTTCAATACCTAACAAATCAAGATAGTCCGATGTATGTCCCCAGGAAGATGGTGACCATAAATAAAGTTCTTCATCGGGTTCCTTTAAAAGCGAAGTGGGTACCCCATCGCATAACCAATGGCCAAAATATTTACTTGTCACGTAGCTGGTGGCGTAAAAACCCTTCTCTATAATAGGAATATTGTTTTCTAATATTGGCCCGAAAACATCACTCCCATTTCCGGAAAATGTCGCATCAAACACATGAAATCCGGTTGGTGTAGCAAGTACATTATTGAATTTGTACTTAACCGTTTCCTGATGATTAGCTAAATACCCTTCCATCCTGCGCTGTTCCAGCTCAAGGTTGTCAGGCTTATTTGTGCTCGTGATTAATGCTCTGCAATAATCGTCAATTGCAACCCCCTTAACTTTTGACTGTTCTGCCTGACAAAGAATTTCTTTGCTGTCACAAATATCATCTATTGATTTTACAGAAGATATTTTTCTCTTAAATGCGTTATAAATGGGCAAAAATCTGAATAGCATA
>JAUILB010000302.1 GCA_030432815.1 Alphaproteobacteria bacterium
AACGGGGGCTTTTTTTATTTCGGAGTCATTGATGTTTCATAAAAAGTTAATCGGTGAGTCCCAAAAGCAACAAATTTCATTCAAAAAAACATCACCTAATCATCATTTATCCTTAAGAAGATTGCCACAAATCAGTTCCATAGTCCCGCTGCTAAATGGAGTAATTGCCGATTCCCGGCAGTTACATTTTTTAAGGAAATAAAATGAAAAATACACCTGATGAAAAAGCCGGAAATAACAGTTTTCTGCTTAAAATATTATGTACAACATCAATTGTTGCACTTTGTGTCACAACAAATGCGGCGGCAGAAGAAGTTGAGGAAGAACAACAGGCCGGAATAACCATGGCGGCTGCGGGTGCCGGGCAGGACAGTGCAAACGCATCTGATGATGCAGAAGTTCTTGTGGTTGTTGGAAAGCCGGTTACATATGCAAATAACGCTACAGACAACGTGATGCTTGAACAGGAAGTGCCTGGTGCAAGTGTGCTTTCAGTCATTGATAACCTGCCGGGGGTTAATATTGGCGAAGGTGGTGTTTTTGGGTCCGATGACTGGTCAACAACCATCAGTATGCGTGGTTTTAATGTTGGGCTTAGCGAACAGCAAATCGGTATGACCATTGATGGGCTTCCAAATGGCAATTCAAACTATGGTGGTGGATCGAAAGCAAACCGTTATATTGATTTTGAAAACCTGTCCCGTGCTGAAGTATCGCAGGGTACATCGGATATATCATCAGCATCTCATGAAGCTCTGGGGGGCACAATTAACTTTGTAACGAATAATCCGCTTGATGAAGCACGACTTCGCGCGAGCCTAAGTGCTGGCGATAACAATGCGCGGCGTTATTATTTCAGGTACGATACCGGCAACCTGACTGACAGCACAACGGCTTATCTTAGTTATTCCCGTCAGTCAAATGATGCCTGGATTGGTGAAGTTGGATATTCTGACCGTGATCACATTGCGGCAAAATTTGTTTCCGACCTTGATGACTGGACCATTACGGGGCGTTTTTCGTGGGATGAGGCACATGAAGATAATTACCAGCGCATAAGCCTTGCACAATTTAATGAAAACCCGAATTGGGACAGGCTGACGGATGTTATTACCGGTATTCCCTATGTTGATCAGGCATATCGTCCGTCATGGTCAACACTTCGGACCAATTATTTTGCTTATCTTCGTGCGGCATATTCCGGTGAACAATTTAACGCAGAAATAACACCTTATTATCATAACCAAAAAGGCCGTGGTGACTGGGTGCCGCAATATATTGTTCAGGTGGCTGATAGTACGACATCTATGCCTGTTGGTATCCGTGATCTCCATACTGGGCCGGATACGCTTTACGGCGGTTCCTTTGCGGGTTCATACTCTTTCGTTGATGCAATGGGAGCCCCACTTGCACCTGCGGACGGCTGCGAAGCAAGGCTTACTTTCCCATATGGTGGTGGTGGTGCAGGGGATAACCCGGCATGTTATGACGCAGGCGCAAACCCAGCCAGTTCATATCGACACACACATTATAACAAGGAAAGAATTGGTTTTACCGCAAATGCCGAATTTGAGGTGACAGAAGAAAATATACTAAGTGCTGGATTATGGTGGGAAAATGCAAACCGTGATGAAAGCCGTGACTGGCATCGTATTATTGATCCAAGAAGTTCCCATGAATATGACCATGCGGCTTACTGGCGTCAGTATGATAGAAACTTCGTTACCAAAACGGCAATGTTATATGCACAGGACACTATTACTGTTGGTCCGCTAACGGTTAATGCGGGCCTACGGAAGTTTTTTGTTGATCTTGAGCGCAAAGATAATTTCGGCAATGAAGCGGATGCCAAGCTTGATGCTGATTCCAAAATTTTGTTCACCGCGGGTGCCATATTTGAGGCAAGTGACGAGGTTGAACTCTTCGCCGGTTTTTCGCAAAACTTTGCGGCGATTAAAGACAGTATCATAGAAGGTAGTGCGGAGCTAAGCGACGTGGACGGTGAGAAAGCGGATAACTTTGACGTTGGTCTTCGTGTTCGAAATGACTGGCTTCGGGTAAGTTTAACCGGTTATTACATCCAATTCTCAAACCGTATTGTTGGTATTCCGGTTGGTGATATTTCCGGTATCGATTATGCATCGCAGATTGATACGGTATATCAGAATGTTGGCGGTATTGATTCAAAAGGAATAGAAGCCAGTATTTCAGCAGATGTCACAGAAAACTGGAACATTTATTCATCACTTACTGTTAATGACAGTAAATATAATGAAACCATCGGCAACGTAACCAAAGACAAGAAAGTGGCGCTTTCACCTGAATTCCAGTTGGTTGGAACACTTAGTTATCAAAATGAAGCCGGTGTGTTTGGCGGTGTATCGGCAAAGCATGTCGGTAAAAGATGGGGTGATTTTGCCAATACGGAAAGATTGCCGTCCTCAACGATTGTCGATCTTTGGGTTGGGTATAATGTTGAAAGTGTTGGCAGCCTTCAGAATGTGAAACTCAGCCTTAATGCCAATAACCTAACTGACAAACGTTATCTTGGCGGTGGAACACCGGGTGGTTACTTCATTGGTGCTGGCCGTCAGGTTATGGCGAATATCACTATTGATTATTAAGAATAATAAATAATCATTATAAACTTAGGGAAGCCCGAACCGGGCTTCCCTTTTTTAATATATTGGGAAGTTACTATTCAGCATCCCTGAACATGGTTTCAATTGGCTTGCCCGGGTTTAATGTTTCATGGCTTCCTATATAATCTTGTCCCAAAAATTTCATAAGGGTGGCGGCGAACTGATTTTGCCTGATGGCAGGTGTGTTTTCCATTTCACCGATGGATGGGGTATCTGGCCCTATCACGGCGGCCCAAATTTCATGATCACCTTCAATATAAGTGACATGACCGTCTTCGTTTTCATCACGGCCATGATGTTTCCAGCTATCCAGTGTTTTATAACCCCTGCCGTGATCTGTAGTAATGAGCAAGGTTGTTTTATCCTTATAGTCGGGATCACTTTGAACCCACTGCCAAATACGGCGAATAAAATCGTCAGTACGTTTTGCCGCAAGAATATACAAATCGTAATATCCATCGTGTGCGAAGTCATCGGTTTCACCGTAAGAAATGTAAAGCGCCCGCGGTTTTTCGGTTTTTAAATATTCGAAGGCAAATTCATGGGTAAAAACATCGAGCCGCACTGTATCCCACGGGCTAGGTGTGTTGCGCTGGAGATGGTTAAGTTCAGCAATACGGGGGGTAATTTCTTCCATATCATTGAAATCGCTGTTTAAAAATACACCGCTGCGCTGCTGATTTATGATAAAGGGAAATACATCCCATGATGCGAAAGCGGCTGTCTTTTCTTTAAATTCCGGCTTTTCATCAAGTATTTCCAAAAATGTTTTGTTGGGATTCAGCATTTTACCATTGCTTGTGATCCGTGGATCGGCAAAGCCGGTCAGTATTTCGTTATAGCCCGGATAGGAAAAGTGATACTCGTTGGTGATATCGGCAATGCTACCTTTGTTTCGGTTACCATAAAGCTGCCCTTCTTTGCCAATGACATTCCAAAGAAAGGGAAAAAGCATTTTGCGGCGAATGGCTGGGTCATCATGCCAGA
>JAUILB010000303.1 GCA_030432815.1 Alphaproteobacteria bacterium
CAATCAAAAATATCACTCCAAACCCTATAAGGTGAAGAGAGTCGTTGATACCACCGGTGCTGGGGACGCCTTCGCAGCAGGTTTTTTATCAAAATTCCTAACGGAAGATATTGAAGCCTGCCTTTCAGTTGGCGCAAAGGCAGCGGGAAAAACTATTGAGCAAATCGGATCGGTACCTGCCTAATTGCTGCTTGAAATTTACCTGTGAACTAATTACCGTGAAGTTATTAAATTCGGAGAATTAATTATGAAAAAAGACATCACCCGCCGCGATTTTATCAATGGCACACAAGTAGCCATCGGCGCGGCTGCCGCCGGGTCACTTATATCACCATGGATGGATGTATTTGGTGCAGAACCCGGAAACTATACATTAAGTGCAGACTATTACCCGCCAGCGAAAAACGGCCTTCGCGGCAGCCACGATGGTAGCTGGGAAAATATGCATATGCGGGTGATGGGCGAAGAATGGAATGTCGATCAGCACGAAGAAGAATATGATCTTGTGATTGTCGGTGGTGGCATTAGCGGACTTACATCAGCATATCTTTACCGAAAAACATATCCTGATCATAAAATTCTTATCCTTGATAACCATGATGACTTTGGCGGTCATGCCAAACGCAATGAATTTAAACATGGCGATGAAATCCGTATCGGTTATGGCGGCACCGAAGCAATCGATACCCCATCTTCCTACCCTGAAGTCGGACTTGAACTTTTAAAGGATTTAGGCATAGATCTGGATAAATTTTATGATGCATTTGACCAAGAATTATATTCGCGTCGGGGTATGGGGTTTTCGATAGTTTTCGATGAAGAACAGTTTGGCCAGACCAAACATGTAACCGGATATGGTCAAAAATCATGGGAAGAATTCGCCGCTGAAGCACCACTTTCCGGCAAGGCGCGTGCTGATTTTATACGCGCCCATACAGCCGAAGTCGATTATCTGGAAGGCACCCCAATAGAAGAAAAGTTTAAAATCCTGAAAAAAACCGGATATTCCAGCTTTCTTCGCGATTATGTAAAGGTTGATGAACAGGTCATAAATATTTACCAGAATTGGGGCATGAGCTTCTGGACAGTGGATATGGAAGAAGTCCCCACCACGTCCGTGCAGTATTATGATGGCGGAATTCCCGCCGTTGATCATACACTTCCTCTAAGAACGGGACGTGGTGTTGATCCTTATATTTTCCATTTTCCTGATGGCAATGCATCAATAGCACGCCTTTTGGTGCGCAATATGATTCCGGGTTCACTTTCCGGTTCCACGATGGAAGATATTGTGACCGCCAAAGCGGACTATTCAATGCTTGACCGCCCTGATAATAAATTAAAACTGCGTCTTAACAGTACGGTTGTTCACGCGGTTAACACCAATGATGGGATGGCCGTTGATGTAACCTATGTACGCGATGATACTGCCCACAAAGTAAGAGCAAAAAAATGTATTCTTGCCTGTTACAATGCTGCAATTCCATATATTTGCCCTGAAATGGCTGATACGCAAAAACAGGCTCTGGCCAAAGCCGTTAAAGTGCCACTTGTTTATACAAAAGTGCTGATCAGCAATTGGGAAGCATTTGATAAACTGAAAACATCCTTTGTTTACTTTACTGGCGGTTTTTATAAACAAGCCGAACTGGCATACCCGGTATCACTTGGCGAATATAAACGTTCACAAACACCCGATCAGCCCATGGTGGTTCATATGTGCCACGTTCCGCTATTTCGCGATATCAAAGGACCGGAACAATGGCGTGAGGGCCGTCGTCAAATTCTTACAACTACATTTGAAGAATTCGAACAGCACGCAAAAGATCAGCTAAACCAAGCACTTAGTGAAGCCGGTTTTGACGCTGATCGTGACATTGAAGCCATCACTGTAAATCGCTGGCCTCACGGTTATGCCTATAGTAATTCACTGCTTTGGGGTGAGGATTTCGCTGAAGAGGATAAGCCATGGGTTATTGGCCGAAAACAATTTGGCAATATCCATATTGCAAATTCCGATGCTGGCGCCAAGGCAGATACACAGACAGCAATAAAAGAAGCTGACCGTGCGGTCAGGGAAATTACCGATTAAATGAAAAAAGCAGTTCTTGAAAATATTAAATGGCCCGAATTCGGACTGGGAGAAAGGCCAGCAGATATCAGTCTTGCTGAATTTCAGAACCGTATCGATATGGTTCGTACTGCCATGGAAAAGCATGGTTATACTCATTTGCTGATATTCGGCGACCGAGAACATTTTGCAAACCTGACATGGATGTCAAACATTGATCCACGGTTTGAAGAAGCCCTGATGATAATTCGCCTTGATGAAAAACCATTAATTCTCATCGGCAATGAATGTGAAGGATATCTTCCTCACAGTCCCCTTTATCAAAATGGTGACATGCGTTCAGAACTTTATCAGCCTTTTTCATTACTGGATCAGAGCCGTGATAAAAGCCGGACATTGACTGCTATTTTTCGAGACGAAGGAGTAAATGAGAATTCAAAAATCGGTGCGGTTGGCTGGAAATATTTCAGTAACAGCGAGGATGAAGCAGGTCAATATGCTCTTGATATTCCAAGCTTTATTGCCGATACGGTTCGAAAAATATGCGGTTACAAAAATGTCAAAAATGCCACTGATTTATTTATGCATCCGGATTATGGCTTCCGCAGTGTTGTTTCAGTTGATGAAATCGCCATTTTTGAATATTCAAACATCAAAACTTCAGAAGCGGTTAGGCGCATTTTATTTGGAATGCGGGATGGCATGACCGATTATGAAATTGCTAAATTCATCGAATGGGACGGCGAACCACTTGGATGCCACCCGACCTTTGCTAGTGGCAACCTGCCGGGCCTTTGTGGCCCGCAAGGACGCACCCTTACCAAGGGTGACGTTTTTTCTTTCAATGTTTGTTACTGGGGCAGCAATATTTGTCGCGCGGGATGGGTTGCGAAAAATGAAAAAGATTTGCCATCAACAGCACAGGATTATATTGATGCATTTGCAGGACCATATTTCGAGGCCATGGCAGACTGGTTTTCAAAACTAAAAATCGGCACGAAAGGGGCCGTATTGCACGATGCTATATATGATGCCCTGCCTTATGAAAAATTTGGCATTTTTCTAAACGCCGGACACTTAATCCATCTGGATGAATGGGTAAGTTCGCCAATTTATAAGAATTCAGAGATTGAAATACGTTCCGGCATGATGTTTCAGGTGGATGTAATCCCGTCCTCAAAAATATATGGATCAACACGTATGGAAGACGGGATTGTTATCGCGGATAAAATTTTACGGGAAAAGCTCAAGAAAAAACATCCGGAATGTTATGCAAGATGCCAGGAACGAAGAAAATTCATGATTGACGTGCTTGGTTTTGAACTGCCAGATGAAATTCTACCGCTATCAAACATACCGGCGATTGTCCCCCCGTGGTTTCTTACTCCAGATAAAATTTTCGTACTCAGATAACAAGCGTTTCTACCAGACGATTTTTTCAATATTTTCGAAATCTATGGAACCACCGTCATCAAAAGTGATGGTACCACCAGCATCACCTGACAGGATCATTTCACCGTTATTCTCATCGGTCAATGTAATCGAACTGCCATCA
>JAUILB010000304.1 GCA_030432815.1 Alphaproteobacteria bacterium
CACGGCTGATGTAATGACCCTCGCAACCCTTTATACTTTGAGAATAGTTGCTGGGGGGGCAGCAGGTGGCATAGAGCTTTCTTCATGGCTAATCACATTTTCAATATTCTTTTTTGTAAGTTTGGCATATCTGAAACGATATATTGAAGTTTCCGAATTAAGTGCAGATGATCAAAAAGCCGAAGGCCGTGGTTATTCCGGAAATGATGCAGAAACCATGTTTATGCTTGGCATTGCCAACGCAACAGCGTCTGTTCTTGTGATGGCATTATATCTGAGTGATGATCAAGTGCTAGCTCAGGCTAAACAACCCCAAATACTGCCGCTCCTATGTTTCGTACTTCTCTACTGGACAAACAGGATTTGGGTTGGTGCAAAACGCAAAAAAATCGATGACGATCCGGTAATCTTTGCCGTTAAGGACAAGATAAGTGTACTGACGGGACTTGTTTTCGTACTAATATTTATAGCTGCACGATATTTATAGGATTGGAATTAAATATGTCTTTCATGGTACTCGCACTTATAATTTTCACCGTTACGCTTTCTGCCTGTGCGCAACTGGCACTGAAAATGGGTGCTGATTCCCCGGCTTTAAAAGCCGCATTATCAACCAGTATTGTTGATGCGGTAATTGCGGCCCTGCTTTCACCACTTATTTGGACTGGCTTAATTATTTACGGACTTAGTGTCGCACTATGGGTGTGGGTGCTTTCAAAAGTGGATCTTAGCATTGCTTATCCCTTCGTCGGAATAAGTTTTCTGATCACGATGGCGTTTGGTGCTTTTATCCTTGATGAAAGTGTTTCAAACATGCGCATCATTGGAACATTATTGATAGCCGGAGGATGTGTTCTGGTCGCACAGAGCGCGTGACATGTAACCGATTCTTAATGATTATTCCCTATATATAATTAGTTAGACAGCACAATGTTGATAAAAAGAGGGAAGCAAGAATTTTTAATTTATTAAAAACCAGAGATAAGAATGACTTGATTTTAATTACAATCATGTTCCTGATTGTATTTATATTTCAATTAAAACTTTCTTATATATGGCTTGATCTAAAGGTATTTGATCAATTTGATGTGCTTTTTGATTCAGATCCTAACCTATGGATTCACATGTTTGCGCATGGCTGGGGCAGTAACACGATACTACACCCGCTTGCAAATTATGTCTTTACCATCCCTATCCGAATTATTGAGGCATTGGCGTCCGTTGCCAATTTGGTGAATGATCCCGTAGCCTTTCGCGAATCTCTGGTTCTTTACATCTCACCGTTAAGTTCCGCGCTGATGGCAGTGCTTATGTATATCATATTCAGAATAATGGAATTTAATCATCTGAAAGCTTTTTTTGTTGCCTGTCTGACTGCATTGGGTTTCAGCTCACTGGCATTTGGTTCAATCCCCAGTGTCTACACATTAACAAGTTTTTCAAATTCTCTTTTAATGATACTTGCGCTTAGCCATTCAATAAATGCACGAAAACTTACACACATATGCTTTGTTATTGTCGGTTTATTCACGGTTGGCATCACTATTTCAAATATTATTCATGTTGGCTGGTTATACTGGTTCATATTCCTGTCAAATGGTTCAACACCGCTTTCTGCGCTTATAAAATCCGTATCACGAAGTGCCGTGATATTGGCAGCTACTATTGCTCTTTTTTTTGTAGTGGATTTTGTGATCCAGCGTGATGATACGATGAACATGGCAGAAACAAAACGTTATATTGGACTATTCACACCAACACCTATGGAACAGGCCATTAAATTAGCCCGCTTTCCGGAAACTGTAGCCCGCACCTTTATACCAACAATTCCGGCTGAAATGCCAAGTTATACAGGCACTGAACTGGGCGGCGCAATAAAAGTACAGGTTTCCATATCAACTATAGAATTTGGCATTCCGTCAATTTTCTTATCTATCGCTGCACTAGTTGCAGTCGGAGGCGGTGCGGTAATAGCCTATAAGCAGGGCGGCGTTTGGCGGAATATGGCACTTGCTTCTGTTGCTACAATAGTGACGTTTGGTCTGCTACATTCTTTATTCGGGGCATATATTTATCTTTATTCCCAAACCTGGTTTGTACCCTGCGTATTTCTTTTGGCAGCATGGCTAAAAATCCCATTTTTTAATACACGTGCGGGCCTCGGGCTAATCGGTGTGCTGTTAGCCCTGCTTCTGATTGGGGATATTTATGTTTTGAATGATATTACAAAAACAATAACGCCCGTTATGAGCAACGTTAAATAGGAAGTTTGTAGGAAACATCAAATGCTTAAAAATCACAGACATGATATTTTATACACAGTCCTGTTATTTATAATTGTATTTTTAGGACAAATTACCATTGCCTATATGTGGCAGGAACGAAATGTATTTTCCCAATATGATGTTGTATTTGATACTGACCCGATCCGCTGGCACATATCATTTGCCGATGGTTGGGGGCCGGAACATATTATGCATCCTCTAGGCAATTATCTGATTGCTGTACCGATCCGCATTATTCAGCTTATTGGCTCTGCAGTCGGTTTGATTGATGATGGTGCAGCATTTCGAAATGCTATAGTAGTTTATGTAGCGCCCTTCTTCACAGCCCTAAAGGCAGTTTGTTTTTACTACATCTTCCGTGCCCTTAAGTTTGACATCATTCAAACACTTCTGGCGACCGCCATCGCGATGTTAAGTTTTAGTTCCGTTGTTTTCGGTGCTGTCCCAAGTTCATATCCATTAACAGGGTTCGGTTTTGCATTTGTCACATTATGTTCAATTCTCGTTATTAAAAACGCGAGCAAAGTACGTATTGGAATGCTTTATTTAGCCAGTATTTTTACCATCGGTATTTCATCTTCAAACGTTATGTTTGTCGGATGGATGAAGTGGTCTGAATATTTAAGCAAGGGCATCGCCCCTATGAAAAGCTTTTGGCGCGCCGTTTTTGTCACAGCACCATTATTGATCGCTATTTTTACCGTATTTTTTGCACTGAACCATATTGTCAGCGAACTTCGGGATCAACCGGTTTCAGAGGGTGAATTCTCAAATCTGCAGGATTTTCTGAGCAAGTATGTCCCCCCAATCGAAGTACAGGCCGAAAAAGCAGTACGCTTTCCAGAAATGATAACCCGTACTTTTATTGCCACTGTTCCAATAAACAACCCTGATACATCAAGACTGTTGCATGATGATCCGATCAAAGTAGAACTTTCATATATCAAAAAGGATGTGGATATATTCGCCATCCTTTATGGTGTATTTGGACTTGTTCTTATTATCTGTGGTGCAAGCAATGCATTAAAAAGAGACGATATATGGAAACCTTTAATGACTTCCATGCTTGCTTCTCTGGCTACATTCTGGATATTTTTTGCCTGGTTCGGGCTTGGTGTATTTTTGTATTCACAAAACTGGTACGTGCCGTGCATGCTTCTCGTTGCATCATGTCTGAACACTGACTTTTTTAATTCCCCACGTGGAAGGATGCTGCTTTGCGCATTGCTGGTTTACATGCTGGTAAGCGATATATACGTAATCAACGACGTCACTCAAAGATTCGTACCGACATATTAAATATTTAGATTTTAATTTTTTAGAAATAAGAAACA
>JAUILB010000305.1 GCA_030432815.1 Alphaproteobacteria bacterium
GCATAAACAACACCACGATCAAGCAGACTTAACCGTGCCCCGTTGAAGGACGGATCAATAGTTGCCCCGTAAGACCCATAAGCATATTGAAAGAGCGGGTTGCTGCCATCTTTGTTGAACATATCCTTGCGGTATACAATGGAAACTGGGATCTTTTTACCATCCCGTGCATCAATAAAAATACGTTCAGACTGATAATTGGCTGCAGAAAAACCACCAATTATTTCATCCTGTTTGAGTAACTCACGTTTCCCCGTCGCCAGATTAAATTCATATACGCTATTAGGTGTTGTTAGCGAACTATAACTGATCCGCACCACATCACTGGCTGTTTCAGGATTACCTGACATATTTGCACTGAAAACCGGATCATCAAATCTGAGGTTCATATCCTGACCGCTTTCAAGTGACAGAACCCGCATCCGTGTTTCACCATTTTCCTTTTCCTTGATGACCAAAGCATCATTAAAAGTGGTAAAATCCTGGATATAAACAGCATCACGGTGCGACACGACATCGACCCATGCAGATTTATCGTTTGTCTTATCTGCTGATACTTTCATAATACGAAAATTCGTCGCATCCCAATTGGTGTGTATATAATAGTCATCCCCAAGCTTTTCGACCGTATATTCATGGTTTTCTTCAATCGGCAAAAAGGGTTTAAAATGTCCCGTCGGATCATTTGCATCCAGTATGGAAACACCGGATTTGGTTGTGCTCGTGTGGTGAATAAGAATGACCGATCCATCGCGGGATTTTGAAATCCCGGTATAAAAAGTTTCATCATCCTCGCGGTACATGAGCACATCTTCGCTTTGATCCGTACCAAGTTTATGACGGTATACTTCCTGCCCAAGAAGGGTTTGCAGGTCTTTTTTAATATAAAAAACATGTTCATTATCATTCGCCCAGACAATAGAAGGCTGCGCATTAACCAGTTTGTCAGGCAGCAAATCCCCGCTGGTAAGGTCCTTGAATTCGATTGTATAAAGACGGCGGCTGACAAAATCAGTGCTAAAGGCCGCAATCATATTATTGTCTGAGACAGAATATGTTCCCAGATCAAAATATCCCTGCCCTTCGGCCATGGCATTTTCATCAAAAAGAACTTCCTGTTCTTCACTGCCATCAGCCCATCTAACATGCACCGGATATTCATGTTCACCATCATACTGGGCCTGATACCAATAACCGCGTCTTTTAAGCGGGACACTGCTGTCGTCCTTTTTTATGCGCCCGACAATTTCATTATACAGTTTTTCCTGAAACGCTTCAGTGTGAGCCATTTTAGCTTTCAGATATTCATTTTCCGCTTCAAGATGAGCAAGAACTTCAGGATCTTTGCGTTCATCATCACGCATCCAGTAATAGTCATCTATCCTTTTATGTCCGTGTATTTCCATTTCATATGGTACTTTTTTGGCAACCGGTGCCAATATTTCGTTTGTCATTTCCCGGGAAGTCTCATTTGTTGAATTATCGCTACAGCCCACCATTACAAGGCAAAGGCCAATTAATATCGGTGTGTTTTTCATCTTAAATCCCCACGTGATTTTTAACGAATAATAAGCCAAATTTAAAAAAATGTAAGCTTATGTTATAAATATAGCTTCTAATGCCTTGCTCTATCCATCCATTATGCTAAAAACAAATCAGAGAGGCAGAGAAAATCTCTTCCATTATTATTGATATCAGAGGGAGTATCAAATGTCAGAAATCAAGCGGCCTACCTCGCCGCATCTGCAGGTATATTCTTGGAGCCTTGAGATGGCACTTTCCATCCTGCACAGGGCGACGGGCGCGGCACTCGGTGGTGGTGCCCTTCTTGTAACCTGGTGGATTATTGCCATTGCAAGCGGGCCGGAGAGCTACGAATATTTTCGCACCGTTATGAGCAGCTTAGTCGGAAAGGTATTTCTGTTTGCATTTACCTTTTCCCTTATGCTGCATCTTTGTAATGGTATTCGCCATCTGTTCTGGGATATGGGTAAGGGCTTCGAGCTTGAAGACACACACCGTTCAAGCAAACTGGTTCTTTTTTCATCAATTGTACTGACTGTCCTTTCATGGGCCGTTGGTTACGGCCTGATATAGGAGATCAGATATGAGCTTACGTTCCCCCCTTGGTAAAGTCCGCGGGCTTGGTTCCGCTAAAAACGGGACCCATCACTGGTGGATGCAAAAGGTAACAGCCGTTGCGCTTATACCTCTAACCATCTGGTTTGTTTCAAGCGTTGTTCACATGACACAGGAAGATTATGAAGTTGTTATCAACTGGATGAATTCACCAATTGTCGCGGTTCTGATGCTTTTGTTTGTTGTAACGGGTATGTATCATCTTAAACTTGGTATTCAGGTTATCATTGAAGATTACATCCACAATGAATTTTGGAAAATGACCTTCCAGATGGCGGTAACATTTGGTTGTATCGTTATTGGAACAACAGCCGCATTTTCAATTTTAAGAATTGCGCTTTAAGGACTGGACATAATGACAAAAGAATATGAACTTGAAGATCATATCTATGATGCCATCGTCGTGGGTGCTGGTGGTGCGGGGCTTCGCGCCGCAATGGGCATTGCGGAAGCGGGCCTCAAAACAGCCTGTATTTCAAAGGTTTTCCCCACGCGGTCACATACCGTAGCGGCGCAGGGCGGCATTGCAGCGTCACTGGGCAATATGGGCCCGGATAAGTGGCAGTGGCATATGTATGATACCGTTAAAGGGTCAGACTGGCTCGGTGATCAGGATGCCATCGAATATATGGTTCGTCAGGCCCCCCAGGCTGTTTATGAACTGGAGCATTTTGGCGTACCGTTCAGCCGCACCGAAGAAGGCCGGATATATCAGCGCCCGTTTGGCGGCATGACCACCGAATTTGGTGAAGGTCCCGCCGCGCAGCGTACATGTGCCGCCGCCGACCGGACAGGCCATGCGATGCTCCATTCGCTTTATCAGCAGTCCTTAAAATATGATACGGATTTTTATGTTGAATATTTTGCCATCGACCTGATCATGGAAGACGGCGAATGCCGTGGTGTGATCGCTCTTGATATGAATACCGGTAAGCTTCACCGCTTCCGTGCCCATTCAACCACACTGGCCACAGGCGGTTATGGCCGTGCTTATTTTTCAGCCACGTCAGCACATACCTGCACCGGTGACGGTGGTGGTATGGTGCAGCGCGCCGGGCTACCGCTTCAGGATCTTGAATTTGTGCAGTTCCACCCAACCGGGATTTACGGTGCAGGTGTGCTGATCACCGAAGGGGCCCGCGGCGAAGGCGGTTATCTTGTCAATTCGGAAGGCGAGCGTTTCATGGAACGCTACGCACCAAGTGCAAAAGATCTTGCCAGCCGCGATGTTGTATCCCGCTCCATGTCCTATGAAATTCGTGAAGGACGCGGTGTTGGTGAACATAAAGATCATATTTTCCTTCATCTTGATCATCTGGATGCGAAAACACTGGCAAGCCGCCTGCCTGGGATTTCGGAATCGGCGAAAATCTTTGCCGGTGTTGATGTCAACAAGGAACCTATCCCTGTTCTGCCAACCGTGCATTACAACATGGGCGGTATCCCAACCAATTATCATGGTGAAGTACTTAAC
>JAUILB010000306.1 GCA_030432815.1 Alphaproteobacteria bacterium
ATTGTTTATAATAACAATGGCTATCTATTTAACAATGATCTTTTCCTCAATTCCTGCAGTCGTTTCATTTGCGCCAGGCCTTGTTTTATTTGATATGTCGCCAACTGGTTATACTTATCAAAATGCAGTGGATCTACTTAGTGCACTAGGACCGGAAGGCCGCTCAATATATCTCAGCAGGCAATTGCCACTTGATTTCTTATACCCGGGTTTATTTGCTATTACATATTCGCTGCTTTTGGTATGGTTATTACTAAAAAGTTTAAGCCACCAATCTAAAATATTTTACGTTGCGATGGTTCCTATTCTGGCAGGGCTTTGCGATTATATTGAGAATATCTTTATTATCGTGATGATTAATTCATTCCCCGATTTGTCATCAAATATAGTTGGAACGGCGAGCTTGTTCACCATTATGAAAAGCAGTTTTACGAGCATTTTCTTTATTCTCTTATTGTGGGCAGTTTTTATGTTCTTTAAGAATAGGCGTAAAATTCTTAAGCAATGAAGATGTAGAATAATCTAGTGTACTTTCTCAACGTTCGCTTTGGGTCGGAAGCGGTCACATGCTGAGTGTCTCCTAACGACCCAAATCAGACGTTCAGAATCAAATGAAGTAATTCCTATCAACACAATTTAAAAACTTTGAAGAGGTTCAAAATAATGACAAATTCGACAGACACTAAAACATTTATTCTTATTCACGGTGCCTGGGGTGCTGCATGGGTATTTGACGAAGTAAATAAACTTTTGTCAAAGGACGGAAGTAAGGTGTACGTGTTTGACTTACCAGGACATGGTGAAAACCAAAAAGAAATCTCTGACGTAACCATGGATGCATATGTAAATCATATTGATAATTTCATCAGTAAAATCGATGGTAAAGTCATTTTGGTTGGCCACTCTCTAGGCGGCGCAATAATGTCTCAAGTTGCGGAAAGAATTTCCAATAAAATAGAAAAACTGATTTATGTTGCAGCAATGCTTCCCAAAAATGGCGATAGCCCGCTCGGTTTGATACAAAGCGATAAATATGGTCAGCTTTTGCCACGAATTATTTTTTCAGAAGACCAAAGTTATGCAACCTTGGACGATAGTATGGTTCGAGAGCTATTTCTTCATGACGTTACTAACAAAGAAAGATTGGATAAAATCGTTCCTGAGTTTTTAGTTAAGCAGGCGGTACAACCATTTACAGCGGAAATAGAGATTACGGATAGAAATTTTGGCTCAGTTCCGAAATATTACATTCGCACAAGCCTGGATAAAGTCTTAACTCCAGAACTTCAAGACAGAATGATTTCAAATTGGGACGTCGTGAAAGTTTTCACCTTAAATTCCGGACATTTTCCGATCACATCAATTGCTGATAAATTAACTGAAGTAATCCGGGAAATTGGCTGAATAGAATTTATTGAACGCAATTAGTTAAGGAAGAAGTGCGCTTCAGTATCACCCTGAAGAAACACTGATCTAAAATTAGTATTTTAGATTGTGTCTTCTTATTAAAATGAAACGAGCTTTAATTCCACATTTAACCCATCCGTCAATGACTGCTAACGACCCAAACCGGTCATGCGTGAAACGTCAGTTTGACCCCTTCAAACATTTAACGTAAGCTCCGTAATCTAATTGGGAGTAAACAATGGTCTTAAAGAAACTGGCGTCTGCTATCAGCCGACAAGATTGGTTCAAGGCAACCATTTGATTAGTGACACCGGTTCCAAAAGCTTCATCTTTGAAGAAGCTTATCCTGAATTAATAAAGCCAGATGAAAATACTCCAACTCTACCTCTTACTAAGTCTCAAAGAGAGGCATTAGACCGTATATGTAATTTATCAAGAATAAAAGAATTGTGAATTAGCTTAAAGTTTAAGGACATGAATATATGAATACCGATAAAGACGTACGAATTATCATGGTCAATGAAGTTATTGATCGCAATAAAGTGAGTGCGTTTCAATGGAGGGTAATTGCCATCTGCAGTTTGATAGCGCTTCTGGATGGTTTTGATACCCAGGCGATTGGTTTTGTAGCCCCTGTTATAACGAGTGAATTTAATATTCCAAGCACTGAAATGGGCATAGTGTTTTCTGCAGGTCTTATCGGTTTAATGTTTGGTGCATTCGCGCTGAGCCCTGTGGCGGATCGCATCGGGCGAAAACCTGTTATTATACTCTCCTGTGTAGTGATGGGTGTTTTTTCACTCTTTACTGCAACGGCGGATGGTTTTAATGAATTGGTTGTCTATCGGTTTCTCACCGGCATAGGTCTTGGGGGCGTGATGCCTAATATTAATACGCTGACATCCGAATATGCTCCGGGTAAGCGGCGGGCCATCTTGATGACCATAATGTTCCTTGGTTTTCCCTTTGGTGCAGCCGTTGGTGGGTTTCTTAGTTCGGGGCTTATAGCTTCCTATGGTTGGCAGGCGGTGTTTATTGTAGGAGGTATCGCGCCTTTGGTACTGGTGATTTTTCTGCATTTTTTCCTGCCGGAATCTATCTGTTTTCTCGCTGAGAAAAACCCTAATGATCCCAGTATCGGCAAGCTTTTAAACAAAATTGAAACATCTTTTTCGCCTAAAACTAATGATCATTATAGATTAGCCGAACGAACTTCTGGGAGTTCGATCGGTATGCTGTTTCAAGGTGGATATTTTAACGCAACAATGATGCTGTGGGTGATTTTCTTTCTGAATCTTATGCTGATGTACACCTTGCTTAATTGGTTACCAACTTTGATGGGTGAAGAGGGTTTGACACTGGAAGATGCAATCCTTACCACGGTCGCCTTTAATATTGGTGGCGTTGCAGGAATGCTGGTGCTGGCTCAGTTTATTGATCGCTTTGGCCCGTTCAGGGTGCTTGGTTCAGTCTATTTCATCACTACTATTGTCGTCGCTGGATTAGGCTTGGTGGGGAGTAGCTTTCCAATGGCGATGGGTATCGCTGCCTGCGCCGGTTTCTGTATCACAGGTAGTCAGTTTGGTATCAATGTTTTTGCAGTTAATCTTTACCCGACGCATGCGCGCTCTACGGGATTAGGTTGGGCACTTGCTGTTGGCCGCCTTGGTGCCATTATCGGACCGTTTATGCTTGGTGTGATGAAAGCGCGTGATTGGTCTAGCGATGATATTTTTTATTTTCTGGCAATCCCTGCATTATTCTGTTTGATACTGATATTCTTTATGACGAAACTTGAAAGAGTGAAAACGCAATTTAAAAATTAATGTTTGCTGAATAAAACAAGTCAGTATGTTAGTTCCCACTACTGATTTGATTAAGAACCGAATTAACCTTAGTGTATGTCAGAGCAAGTTAAACATCTTTATAATTAATACTTCTAACCCTTATTTCGGCCAGAAAAGATCGATAATTATACATCAAATGTGAGTGACTGCTTGTGACCCAAAGAGATCATGGGCAAAACGTCAGTTTGACCAGTCGATTTTATTAAAGTAAGCTCCGTAATCTAGTTGGGAGTGCACAATGATCTTAAAGAAACTGGCGTCTGCTATCCGCCGACAAGATTGGTTCCAAGTCATGATTGAAGTGTTGATTGTGATTGTCGGCATCTTCCTCGGCCTTCAGGTG
>JAUILB010000307.1 GCA_030432815.1 Alphaproteobacteria bacterium
TATATCGTCAATCACCAACTGTCGTGTGAACGGGGTTGGTAATGTAATTTCCTGCTCGGTAATGGGGGGCAGAGGCCCTTTATTTGCAAAAGGCATGTCGAAGAAAGTGGGGTGGTAATCAAAATCGTCCAACGGACGAATGAAGCGTCCCGTTTCATCATTGTCCTTTATGACACAATGCAATTCCCTGTCTTCCTTGCCCTTTTCTTCTGTCTGATCACGAATAATACACCACTCAATAGTATTGTTTCCGGTCATAAGGTGGCCGTAGGAGTGATAAAGTTCCATTTCAACTGCGAATGCAATGGAACCTTTTGTTAATGGGAATCCTTTGCCATGTTTAGTCTCTATATGAAAATCCGATGTAAGTACCCCAGTACGTATATAGGAAACATCAAACTGGATAAGCGCATCACCTTCTACTTTTTCACCAGAAAATATTTTGGCTTGTGAGCGGTGGAATTTTAATCCTCCTGTACCATTCCAAAGTGAGCCATGGTTTGCGGATGATGGTGTTTGTTGTGCAAATGTGCCTTCGGCGATTAAACTGCCAGCGAATAATAAAATGAATGCTGAATAGTGTTTATATAACATGATGTCACCTTGTTATTTGGCTGCATTACATCTCGGTCGGACGGGTTGGAACGCAACCGATCCTTGTTTCGGTGGCTTTGGGGCCGAACGCCGTAATCCACGGCTTTACCGTTTTGGGTTCGACAGTGATATTGGGATAATCAGCCATGAATGCTTTCATCTTTTCCGGTTCCGGGTTCGAAATGCGGGCTCCCCGCGTCGAAATGATCAATTTCCCGATATGGATAAATTCTCCGGCCTTGACTTCAAATGCAACGGTTCCTTCGTTGTAATTAACCATGACGCGCTGGTTATAGCTTGGTTCAAATGATGAATAGTTTGCCACCCAGACCCCCGGTGAAAATGTATCAAGAAGATATGGTTTATTAATCGGCCTATCAAACATATTGTCAGAAAAGGCCTTGTTTCCAAGGCCCATGGCGTTATTCAGTTTGCATGTTTCGGGATCCAGTTTGGCAAAACTGAGGCTGTAGCTGCCGGATTCACTTGCCACCCCAATAACCACAAGCCCGTTTTCATCTGTTGCATCATATGATGATTTCGTTGATAGCTGGGTTGCGCCACACCCGCACAAAGTTAACGCCAAACCTGATAATAGGATTTTTTTCATAATGTCCCCCCATAAAGTTGATAATGAATACTATGACCCAACCTTAACAAGCGGATAGCCCGATTGCAAGATTTAAGGGTATGATTTTACTTTATTTTTTGCTTAAAAATTTAATCCGTAATGTGGATGTGAAAGGCGGGAATGGGGCACCAACCCCGCCTGGGAAATTGTATTAATTGGATGCAAGGCCTAATTTGATGCGAGAATTGGGTTGCAATCAATGACAACCTGTTCCGGGTCATTGGAAAATGCCGTAAAATGCGGCTTTACCAGCCGGACATCAAGCCGTTCGACGGGTGTGCCCGCCACATCATAGGAAAGCTTTTCAACAACCGTTTGTGACAGGCTGCTGTCGCGAAGTGACAGTTCCAGCTTGCCAAGGTGGATGAAGTCATCTTCCTTGACCTCAAACGCAAGAGCGCCATTTTCAAAACGGGTCACGGTTCTGCGTTTTTCGCTTTCGAAGGTTGTCCCTTCGATCACCCAAAGCCCGGTTTCAAATTGTTCCACCACATGTGTATCACCGGAAATACCGCGCGGGTAATTTTCTTCGGTGAAAGAAACGCTTTTTTCCACATGGCATGTGGCCGGGTTGATTTTTGCAAAATTAAGGGTGGCAAATCCTTCGTCGCTGTCCACGGCGACCGCAACCATGCCGGTCACTTGTGGGATAACCGGGGCTTCTTCGGGCTGCTCTATAAGGGGGTTTGTGGTGTAGCCGGCTATCGCCAGTACAAACACAGGGATCAGATATTTATTCATAGCAAGCATTACACTCATTATTGAAAATTCGCGGCATCATACCGATATAGTTAATAAAATCCAGTGAAATATTAACCTTTTCATTGCGGGCTGCTTTTAGTGATGAAATGGGTCGTAAATAAGGCGTAAAAAAAGCACGGCCCAAAAGGCAGCGTGCAAAAATGGTATGGATACTGGTTTTACTCATGATTTACTCAAATACTAATTACTAAAAACAACTACAGATATAATGATACGTGAGTGGAAAATCTTTTCCACAAAATTTGAAAAAATTTGGATATTAGTGATAAATCAACACTTTATTTCAAATTTTACATATGCATTAACCATAAAATCAGCGCAAAATGTTGTAATTTTGCCACTATTTTTTCTTAACAAATTCAGTGAGAATAACAATCTGCTGGCCTTCAACCCGGCCTTCAATATGTTTTTCATTGACGGGGTCCAGCGAAATATTACGAACGGCGGTGCCGCGTTTGGCGGTGAAATTCGCACCTTTGACATTAAGGTCTTTGATAAGGACCACTGTATCGCCGGCATTTAACAGTGCGCCGTTGCTGTCCACATGTTTTGGGGTATCATCGTCGGTTGTTGATGCGCCCGCCTTGGCCCATTCAAGCACATGGTCTTCAAGGTAAAGCATATCAAGAAGATCCCGTGCCCATGCTTCATCGGTAAGCTGGTTTAACATGCGATACGCAAGCACCTGAACCGCAGGGACAGGGGTCCACATGCTGTCGGATAAACAGCGCCAGTGATGGGTGTCTGATTTTTCAGGGTTTCTGCATATATGGCACAGAAGGGCTGATTGATCTGCGCTGCCATCGCTTTCTGGGCCGACTTCAAAAATATCCAGCCCGTCTGTCGAGCCACAAAGTTCACATTTATTTTCCGCCCGGGATATCAGGTCTTCTTTAACGCTCATAAAAACTGCCTCATTTGGTTTGGTGACCCTGTTTAACGGATGCTGTGCATTTATGAAATAAAAAAGGAACAAAATGCTCCTTTTTAAATTATTGGTTAACGTTAAGCCCGTGGTCAGGGGGACGAGGATAAATTATAATTTTCCCGCACGGCTTTATTCGTAGCTGTCGTTGCGGCGGATCCATGCCATTGAATAATCAAGGTCGTCTTCATCGCGGCCCATGGGGGTCAGGTCCAGGAAATTATATGTCCCGATCAGCATATCAAGCCCGCGGGCGAATGTGGAATAGGTATGGGCCACACCGCCATCATTGAGTTTTACAAACACGCTTGCGCCGGGCATTTCTTCGCCGTAGACATTTTCACCGTAATTATAGCCTTTGCCGTTTACCTTATTGCCGCCTTCAAAGGTAACGCCGAAATCGGCCCCGAAGCTGTTCCCCGCGGTTGAGGCCCAGTTAAACGACCATCCAAGGCGTTTTTTATAGGCATTCAGTTTTTCAAGCGGGGCGTTTGATATGGCCCAGAAACTTACATCGCGGGCGTTAAGGTGCATATCCATGCCATTGAAATTATCCGCAAGGTATGAGCAGCTTGGGCAGCCTTCTTCCCAGTCCTTGCCGAACATGAAGTGATAAACGATAAGCTGGGTGTTATTTCCAAAGAGACCCGCGAGCGATTTTTTACCCGCATTGGTATCAAACA
>JAUILB010000308.1 GCA_030432815.1 Alphaproteobacteria bacterium
TGCGGAACTTGGTGATTGCGAAGCCAAATGGCCGGCAGAAACGCTTAAAAATATCCGTGCCGAAATTGAAAATGAAGTAAACATCATGGCACCGCAGGTTGAATATTTAACGGTGATCCGTGATGAGCTTCCGGAAGATGGTTTTCTGGTATGTGATCTTACCCAGATGGGGTATGCGTCCCGCGATGCGTTCCCGGTTTATAATCCACGCACTTACATATATCCCAGTTATCAGGGAACGTTGGGCCATAGCTATGCAACCGGACTTGGGGTACAGGTGGCAAACCCGGATAAAAAGGTAATCACCGTGGCCGGGGATGGCGGCTTTTTGTTTAATGTGCAGGAAATGGCAACCGCAGCGCAATTCAACATCCCAATGGTATGTATTGTTTTTAATGATAATGCTTACGGGAATGTCAAACGCATTCAACAGCGCTCACATGAAGGGCGGGTCATTGCTTCTGACCTTCAAAACCCTGATTTTGTTGCCCTTGGTGAAAGCTTTGGTGTCAAATCGACACGTACAGATAATCCAGAAGGTCTACGTACCGCACTCAAAGACGCGCTTGAACATAAAGGCCCGAATTTAATCGAAGTAACAATGAACCTTGATGACATTCCAGCGCCCTGGCATCTATATTTTAGACCCAAGGTACGGGGCTGATGATGAAAACTATCCTTGTTCTTGAATAAAGTATAAACGTCAGAGTAGTGTTTGTTAAACCACACTGTTGCATCTATATCTTTTTTAAAACAGTAGCCATCCGTCAAGCACAGCTATATTTAACGAAGAAAGGAGCAGGATCAAAAAATGTTAAATTTTTTCGGAATAGCACTTTTTGTAATTATAACTTTTCTGGCTGTTTGGCGTTTGATTAATGAGCGTCGTACCACATATGTCTGGCAGCAATTAAAAGGTTTAGGTCATCCTGATAATGATGTTTTTGATCCTGATCATATTGCTGATTTACCTGAACCCGCACGCCGGTTTTTTCTGCGGTCGATAAAAAAGGGAACGAATATAAGGACTTGTGTTGAACTTGACATGCTGGGTGAAATAAGTTTGGGCACCAAAGAAAAACCAAATTATATGCCGATGCAAGCAAGACAGATATTATCTTTTCCATTTGGATTTATCTGGAAGGTATCAGCCGGTAAAGGGGTAATGCGTTTTGCCGGTAGTGATGCCGCACATCCGAATGGTTCATGGAGCATATTTTGGTTTCTGGGAATTATTCCCGTTGCACGGGCAGGAGGAAACCCTGATCACAGGGAATCTTCTTTCGGGCGTTATATGAGCGAGGCCGTACTTTGGTTGCCATCATCAATTTTACCGTCAAAATATACTGTCTGGGAAAAGATAGGCCAGGATACCGCCAGGGTCACAATAACATATCAGAAAATGGAAGTGTCGGTGGATATTGTTGTTAACGAATTTGGTGATTTGACCACAATCAGTTTTGGGAGATGGTCAAATGAAAATGAAGAACGGGTTTTTAAACGCCAGCCCTTTGGCGGATATCTCTCTGAGTATAAAGATTTTGATGGTTACAGATTGCCTACAAAAATCGAAGCTGGAAATCATTTCGGCACTGATGATTATTTCCCTTTTTATAAGGTAAAGATAACAGATGTGAAATTCCCATTTTTATAATTGGTGATAATCATGTGCGGCACAAATGTGAATTGCTTAAATATGTTATTAATCAGAGTATATCCTAAATTGTTTTAAGCAGTGTTTCATTAATAATATAATCATAATTTCTATTTATAATTCATAACGGCGGACGATTAAGAATATGAAGCAATAGTGTTATGAACAAAAATAAAACAGCAATCTTGTTGAAGGTTATTTGGGGGGTAACGGTTTATTTTTGTTTGGGAGTGGTTAGTTTTTCATCAGAATTTAATATACAAGACACTCAACAGATATCGCAGCCTGTTGATATTATAGAACGTCAAGATGATATCGGCCTTACAGAAGATGAAATCAGATGGCTGTCACAGAATAAAACAGTTCGTTTTGTAGCAGATCCCACATCAGCACCAATTGAATTTATTGATCCTAACGGTCAATTAAGCGGGTACGCCGGAGATTACCTGAAATTAATTTCACAAAAGTTAGATGTGGAGTTTATCTGGGTAGGAAATAATACTTTATCTGAGGGAATTACGAAGATAAAACGAGGCGAAGCCGATGTTATGGCTGCGGTAACGGAAAGCCCTGAAAGGCTTGAATATTTAAATTTCTCAGACAGTTATCTGGCAACTTCTACCGTTATATTTGCGAACAAGGCAAATACACATTTTATAAATATTGAATCGCTTTCCGGTTTTTTGTTGGCACAGGTAGAAAACTTTACAGTTACTGAACTACTTAAAAGGGACTATCCTAATTTAAAAATAATTACCGTTGGAAGCATGGAAGAGGCGCTGAGAATGGTTAATGATGGTGAGGCTGATGCTTATGTAGGAACAATTCTTTCATCATCTGCAATAATCTCTTCTAATAATTTACTACAGGTAGGTATGGTCGGCGATACGCCGTATCAGTCTCTTATCAGGATAGCGACCAGAAAAGAACTATCTTTACTCTCAAGTGCAATCAATAAAGCTCTCAATTCCATTACTGACGTAGAAAAGGCACAAATAAGTAACAAATGGTCGGCGGTACAAGTACAGGAAGTTCAAAATTATGATTTGCTATGGAGAATAATAGCTCTTTCAATCTTTATACTTTTTTTAACCCTACTATGGATTAAAAAACTTAGAAAAGAGGTATTACTTCGTAAAGCCGCCGAACAAAGGGCAGAAGAAGCATTGGCAATAGCTAATAAGGAAACCAAGGCCAAAACAATCTTTTTAGCAAATATGAGTCATGAAATAAGAACCCCCCTAAATGCAATAATTGGTTTTTCGGATTTAATGGCCAATGGTACATTCGGGGAAATCAAAAACCCGAAATACCAGGAATATTTAAAGGATATAAAGGACAGTGGCACTCATCTGGAAGCTGTTATTAATGACATACTGGATTTATCCAAAATAGAAGCGGGTAAATGGACATTAAATGAAGACTATTTCTCTATAAATGATTGCATTTCTTCTGCAATTAAGATGACTATTAATCACGCAAAAAAGAAGAATATAGAATTATTATACCCATCTTCTGAAAAGTATTTAGATACAAGAATTTATGGCGACGTTCATTGTATTAAAAGGGTTTTGCTTAATCTATTATCAAATTCTTTAAAGTTTACCAAAGAGGGTGGCAAAACAAGCATTACATTAAGCTTCTCTGATGCAAATGATTTATTAATCAAGGTGGAAGATACTGGGATCGGAATTCCGAAGGATCGTTTGGAAAATGTGATTAACCCCTTTAATCAGGCGCATGGAGATCAACATCTTAATGAAGAGGGAACAGGTCTTGGTCTTTCTATAGTAAATTCTCTCATTGATCTTCATAATGGTAAGTTCATTCTTGAAAGTGAAGTTGATAAAGGCACTATTGCTACTATTATTATTCCATCAGAAAGAGTTCTTCATACGGTGAGGGCTTCTCAGAACAATA
>JAUILB010000012.1 GCA_030432815.1 Alphaproteobacteria bacterium
TCAGGAAATTATCCAATTCCTTACCGGAAAATGGGAAAAAGAACTGGAATATCGTTTAATCAAAGAACTTTTCGCCTTCACCGATAACCGTATCGCTGTACGTTACGCTTATGAATATCATGATGATCAGGGGCTGTGGTTTCGCGCTTATGGTAATGAAAATTGGGTTTTTGATGAAAACGGCCTTATGAAAGAGCGTTACGCTAGCATTAATGATTTAGCAATTGATGAAAGCGAGCGTAAATTTAATTGGCCTCAGGGCCGCAGGCCAGATGATTATGCAAGTTTGAGTGATTTGGAATTATAGCTTCAGGTTGCACAATACAAAATAAGAAAGTTGAAATTACTAAGAGTAAATTTGCTTTCAACTGTACAGAAGCCTAACGGGTAAAGGAACAGCAAAAACGGGGCATCCACAAAGGAAGCTCCGAGCCTGATTTGTAAAATGATCCCACTTTTTTATGCCCAATTTTTTGCAAGCGGATTTGGTGAATATCCTGCCATTCTATGTATCCTTACGTAAAAATTCAAATACTAAGAATTACACCAGATCGGAAAGGCCTTCTACGAATTGAGAAATAGCCTTGCGATCTGGTTTATAGAAAACCCAGTTTTTTATTTTCTTGCTTGTTACCAGTCCGGCTTCTTCAAGAACCTTCATATGCGCAGTTACAGTTGGTTGTTTTAGGCCAATTTTATCTGTGATAAAACCTACACAAACACCATCCTCCACCAGATCACCGTCAACCTGTTTTGGAAAATGAGCACGAGGATCCACAATCCATTTCAGGATTTTTAACCTTTTTTCATTGGCAAGCGCTCGAAATATTAAAAGTGTTGACTCCATATCAGTACCTATATAGGTATATATCTATATAGATAATAGACTATATAGATATATTGGCAATTAAATTTTTAAAACACACTAACCTTACTATTGATTAAAGGAAAGAAAGAGTATGAATAAAATGACCAACAAAACACGCCGAGTATTGCTTAAAGCTGTCGGTGCTTCATCATTAATCACATTTTCATCAGCAGGTACTCATTATTCGCTAGCACAAAATAACCCGTCTCAATACGCCTATAACTTTGATAATAAAATAAATCGAGTTGGTGTAAATAGTATAAAATGGGACAGTGCCATTGCGCACTATGGTGAGAAAAAAATTAAAGTACCAATGACAATTGCAGATATGGACTTTCAGCAAATGCCAGAGGTTAAAGACGCATTTTTAAAGCGCATCAAATACGAAAGTTATGGTTATGAAACCCCGCCGAAGAGTTACTTCGATGCAATTATTAAATGGAACAGGGACCTATACGGGTTAGATATTAAGAAAGAATGGATACGAAATTCATCTGGTCTTGTCGCCGCTATGGCACCAGCCATTCGCGCTTTAAATCCTGCCGGAGGTAAAGTGATAGTTATGACACCAACCTATAATGGTTTTTTTAAAGAAATAAAAAACACCGGCATGCGTATGGTGACAAGTCCAATGAAAAAGAATGGTTCCCGTTGGGAAATGGATTTAGACGACCTTGAAAGCCAATTAGATGATGAAACTAAGATCCTGATCCTGTGCAATCCAAACAATCCAACTGGTGAATGCTGGACAGCAGAAGAACTTCGTGCATTAGGAGATGTCTGTATCCGCAATGGTATAACAGTTCTGTCCGATGAAATTTGGGCAGGTTGTACCAGAAAAAGTCACAAATATACCCCTTATGCATCCATCGGTGATAAATATGCAAACTCGAGCATCACATATCAATCGGCAGCAAAGCTGTTTAATCAACCGATGCTAAAAACTTCTTATTTCTTCACCCAAAACGATGCATTACTGAATGCTGCCATGAATGATGGTGGTCACCATGACGAAGTTAATGTATTTGGCATTATCGGCACTGAGGTAGCTTTTACCCAAGGTCGTCGCTGGATGGAAGAAATGAATAAATATCTGGATGACAATTTTGATCTTTTGGACAGTTACATAAATAAGCAGAATAAAATACCCGGCATTCGCTTTAATATACCAGAAGCCACATATCTTGCCTGGCTTGATTGTAGTGTACTTATCAAAAGGCTCACTAATGCTGATAAATTACCAAAAGATCAGGCACCAGAAAAAGCATTAAGCCAATGGTTAATTGAAAACTCCGGAGTCCAGATTAACCCCGGCATTAACTACGGCATCGGCGGTGACGGATATATGCGTATGAATATTGCGCTTCCCCGCATACAATGCGAAGAGGCTTTAAACCGAATAGCAAAAGCAGTAGCTGCGGTCTAAAAAAACCCGCCTCTTTTTATCCAAGAGGCGGGTTTTTAATTGATGGTGGAGCTAAGCGGGCTCGAACCGCTGACCTCTACACTGCCAGTGTAGCGCTCTCCCAGCTGAGCTATAGCCCCTAATTCATCATTCTATCTGGTTTGAAATGAATCGGTATTTAATTGCGGCAATCTATGCGACCGGTTTTTCTTTATCAAGCAAAATTAGATTTTATTAATCATCATTAGATGTTTTTGTAATAGGTGCATCAACGACAGCAGCCACATTGGTATCATCATCATCCGTCAGAACCACTGTATTATCATCCGGTGCCAGCTCGATATCATCATCGTCGTCGTCATCACTAAGAAGCTCATCATCATCCAGAAGATCTTCTGTTTCATCGTCATCATCATCTATATCCACTTCCTGCTTTTCGGAAATAAGTTCGATAGAATGAGTTTTGCTTTTCAGGATCACTTCCGGTTTGAATTTGTGTTCGCAGCTTATGCAAATAATTGGTTCAAATTCACCGAGATCGTAAAATCTTGTACCACATTTTGGGCATTGACGTTTTTCGCCCCATTCAGCTTTTGCCAAAATACTTCTCCTTAGAACATCATAGTTTGTTCACGGTCAGTTAAAAAAAATACCATTTGCCATTTTATAAGCCCACTGTCAAAGGCTATTATGCCAATTTTCGCATCTTTCTAGTTAAAAATGAAATAAATATCTTAAAAAGTTACACATTTATAAATTATATGGTATTTCAAAGCACAATTCTGAGCGCTAAATTATCGACAAAGTCTTTATATGATGAATCAGCTAAAGTCTGGAAAATCCGGCCCATTAAAGGGCATCATAACAGTACCCGGTGACAAATCAATTTCGCACCGTTCTCTTATCATGGGGGCGCTCGCAATTGGAAAAAGCAAAATAACCGGGTTACTTGAAGGGGAAGACGTGCTTGGCACCGCTGAAGCCATGAAAGCATTGGGAGCCGACATATATAAGGATGATCAGGGTTTTTGGTATGTTCACGGCGTCGGTATTGGCGGACTCTGCGAACCGGAAAACCCTTTGAATATGGGTAATTCCGGAACCGGCGTACGTCTTCTAATGGGACTGGTTGCAACACATCCTATTAAAGTTACCTTCACCGGTGACGCATCCCTTTCATCAAGGCCAATGAAGAGGGTAACAATACCCCTAAGCAAGTTCGGAGCTAAATTTGACGGGGCAGACGACGGGACACTCCCCATAACGGTAACTGGTGCACAGATGCCGCTACCCATTGAGTATGAATTACCTGTCGCATCCGCCCAGGTTAAGTCCGCCATAATGCTTGCCGGGCTAAACACACCCGGCATAACAACCGTTATTGAAAAAATACCTACACGCGATCATTCGGAACGTATTTTTGATTATTTTGGTGTACCTGTTGAAATTAATGGTGAAAATATTCAGGTAGAAGGACAGGCTGAAATTACTGCAAAAGATATGTCCATTCCTGCTGATCCTTCTTCTGCATCCTTTTTTATCGTCGCAGCACTTATTACCGAAGGATCAGATATTACGATCAAAAATGTCGGAATTAATCCCGCACGCACAGGGCTGTTCACTACATTAATTGAAATGGGTGGGGATATAACTTTCGAAAACACCCGTCAGGAATGCGGTGAAGATGTTGCGGACATACGCGTACGATATTCAAATTTAAAAGGAATTGAAGTACCACACGAAAGAGCACCATCAATGATAGATGAATATCCTGTACTTTGTGTTGCAGCCGCTCATGCACAGGGCACAACAGTGATGCGTGGCATAGAAGAACTTCGTGTTAAGGAAAGTGACCGCATAGCGGTTATGGTAAAAGGACTTAGTTCCTGCGGCGTTGAAGTTACCGAACATAAAGACGGTATGACAGTAATCAATTCTATTCCAAAAGGCGGCATGCCAATAAAAACACACCTTGATCATAGGATTGCAATGTCATTTTTGGTTTTGGGACTTATTTCCGAAACGTCAATTATAATTGATGATTGTTCCGTAATCGAAACCAGCTTTCCCGGTTTTGCAGAACTGATGAACAGTATTGGTGCTAATATATGTCCCTGAATATACCTTTTATAATTGCATTGGATGGTCCGGCAGCGTCCGGTAAGGGTACTCTCGCAAGAAAGCTAGCAGAATACTATAATCTGGCGTTACTTGATACCGGGATACTTTATCGTGCGGTAGGATGGAATGTGATTAATTCAGACGGAAATCCGGAAAAAGAGACTGATGCTCTGAAAGCAATAGAAAAACTGCCGGATACGGATTTGCAAAATCCAGCATTACGTAGCGAATCAACTGGTGCTGCAGCATCAAAAGTTGCTGCTATTCCCGCTGTCAGAAAGGCTTTGCGCGATTTTCAGCGCCAGTTTGCCTATAATCCACCTGAGAATAAAGCAGGCACGATCCTTGATGGGCGTGATATAGGTACGGTCATTTGCCCTGAAACACCCTATAAATTATTCATCACTGCAGATGTTAAAACCCGCGCAAAACGGCGGTTTTTGGAAGAATTTGGCGAAAGTGGTACAGAGGAAGACTTAGAGAATATTCTTGAAGACCTTATAGTACGTGATGAACGGGATACGAACAGACCCATGTCCCCTTTAAAAAAAGCTGAAGACGCGCTCTTGATTGACACAACGAATTCGTCTATAGAGGCCGTGTTTGAAGAGGCGGTATCGTTTATATCAAACAAAAAAAAATAGAGTAAAACATTACCAAATACAGACTTTAACCACTCATTTTGATGGGTTGGGTTGTATTTGTTTTACTTAATTAATATTAACACTAACCTTTTTATTAAGACCGTCGGATCCAACCGGCTGGCCTGGATAAAAAACGGGTGCCCGAATATCGGAAAACAACACCCACATGAATAGGTAAACATAATGACTGAACTTAATGTTCCAACAACCGAAGACTTCGCAGCAATGCTCGAAGAATCATTTGGTCCTGAAGGCAAATTTGACGGCAAAGTTGTCACAGGCACCATCATCGCAGTTGATAAAGAAGCTGCAACTATTGATATCGGCCTAAAAGCTGAAGGCCGTATCCCTCTTAAAGAATTTGCCGCTCACGGACAAACAGCCGACCTTAAGGTTGGTGATCAGGTTGAAGTGTTCGTAGAGCGAATTGAAAACGCCAAAGGCGAAGCAATGCTTTCACGCGAGAAAGCGCGCCGCGAAGAAGCATGGACTGTGCTTGAAAAATCATATGAAGCAGAAGAGCGCGTAAACGGCGTTATCTTTGGCCGCGTAAAAGGTGGCTTTACAGTTGACCTTTCAGGTGCGGTTGCTTTCCTTCCAGGTAGTCAGGTTGATGTACGTCCGATCCGCGATGTAACACCACTTATGAACATTGAACAACCTTTCCAAATCCTGAAAATGGATCGCAAGCGCGGGAATATCGTTGTATCACGTCGCGCTATTTTGGAAGAAACACGTGCTGAACAACGTACCGAAATCATTGAAAATCTTGGCGAAGGTAAAACCGTTGAGGGTGTTGTTAAAAACATTACTGATTACGGTGCATTCGTCGATCTTGGCGGTATTGATGGTCTACTTCACGTTACCGATATTTCGTGGAAACGTATCAATCACCCATCAGATATTCTGAATATCGGTGATACGATTGATGTCCAAATCATCCGCATTAACCCGGATACACAACGTATCTCATTGGGAATGAAACAACTTACGGAAGACCCATGGTCAACAATTGCGAATAATTACCCAATAGGCTCTAAGCTAAAAGGACGCATAACAAACATCACCGATTACGGTGCCTTTGTTGAGCTTGATGATGGCGTAGAAGGTCTCGTCCACGTTTCAGAAATGTCATGGGTCAAGAAAAATGTTCACCCAGGTAAAATCGTATCGAGCAGTCAGGAAGTTGAAGTGATGGTGCTTGAGATTGACGCTGAGAAACGCCGTATAAGTCTTGGTCTTAAACAATGCATGGACAATCCATGGCTAACATTTGCTGACAATTACCCTGTTGGCACCGAAATAGAAGGTGAAGTTAAAAACATCACCGAATTCGGGCTTTTTGTTGGCCTGGAAGGTGAAATGGACGGCATGGTTCATCTTTCAGATCTTGATTGGAACAAATCAGGTGAAGACGCAATTGCAGAGTATAAAAAAGGCGATATTGTTAAAGCTGTTATCCTTGATGTGGATACAGAAAAAGAACGTATCTCACTTGGTGTAAAACAACTTACGGGTGATCCGGTTGAATCAATTTCCGGTCTTAAGAAGGGCGGAACTGTTACCTGTACTGTTACTGAAGTCACAGAAAACGGACTTGAAGTAACAGTTGGTGATGAAGATGGAATGAAGTCTTTCATTCGTCGTTCAGACTTAAGCCGTGATCGTGCTGAGCAGCGCCCGGAACGTTTCTCTGTCGGTGATAAAATTGATGCAAAGGTTACATCTTTAGATAAAAAAGCGCGCAAGATTGGACTATCAATCAAGCAGCTGGAAATCTCTGAAGAAAAAGAAGCCGTTGCGCAATATGGCTCATCAGATAGTGGTGCAAGCCTTGGCGATATCCTTGGCGCGGCACTTGCTGACGCAGCACCCGCTGAAGATAAAAAAACTGTAGCGAAGAAAAAAGCAGCGCCAAAAAAAGCTGCCAAAAAAGAAGAAGCCCCTGCTGAAGAAGCAGAAGGCAAAAAGAAGCCAGCTGCCAAGAAAAAAGCGGCACCTAAAAAAGCAGCTTCAAAAAAAGCAGATGATGCAGAAGATAAGCCTGCAAAGAAAGCCGCAGCTAAGAAAAAGGCACCGGCCAAAAAAGACGACAAGTAATATAGTCGTTGTTCATCCGATAATTAAAAAACCCGTCCAAATTTTTTATGGGCGGGTTTTTTTACTGTTAACAGCTTAATTGATTCTTAGAATCATAAATTAATACCTGCCAGGTACCCGCAAAACTGCTAAAAAACAGCATTTTTTCAAAATTTAACTTCTATTTTTAAAAAAAACATGACTTATAAGGTACTTAGCCTTGACGATGTGATCACTCTCTGGCAACTTATATTCACCAAGCAAACAAAGTTATATTAACAACATATAGGGGTCTGAGGATGATAAAGTCGGAGCTGATAGCAAGATTGGTTGATGCCAATCCCCACCTTTATCAACGCGATGTCGAACGCATCGTTAATACCATATTCGAAGAAATTACCAATACCCTAGCAGAAGGTAATCGGGTTGAACTCCGAGGCTTTGGCGCTTTTTCCGTTAAACACCGCCCCGCTCGCACTGGCCGCAACCCTAGAACCGGCCAAGCAGTAGACGTGCCCGCGAAAAGCGTACCATATTTTAAAACTGGTAAAGATCTTCGGGAAAAATTGAACAACAGATAATTGTTGTGCAACCAACAGCATAATATTTAGAAGTAAAAGGGCTTAAGAAATGCGCTTTATCATTTATGCTGCATTTATAATTTTTACTACACTTTGCATCATCATTGCTGTATCGAACGGAACACCCGTTCTTTTCAGTTTAGAGCCAATACCTTTCAATATTGAGATGCCTGCATACGGTTTGGTCTTTATAGGTATTATAATAGGCTTAAGTGGGGGGTGGGTTGTTTCAATTTTATCAGGCATAAAAAATGCACGCCGACACCGTAAAGCAGACCAGTTAATTAAAGAGCTTGAAAAAAAATTAAAATCGTATGATTCCCAAAATATTGAATTGTCAAACACTGACAATAATGGCAAAAGCTCATCGAAATAAAAACGGAATTAAATGATGAACAACTTAAAACCCTCTGAACGCATATTATGTGCCATTGACACCGTAAATGTTGAAAGTGCATGTGACATTGCCGGATCGCTGAAACCTTATGTCGGGGGTGTAAAGTTGGGTTTGGAATTTTTTGGTGCGAATGGCCCGCAAGGGTTCCAGAAAGTATCACAAAATAATAACAATATTTTTCTTGATTTAAAATTACACGACATTCCCAATACAGTGGCCAAGGCAATTCATTCACTTATGCCTTTAGAACCCAAAATAATGACCGTACACACGGCAGGTGGTCCTTCGATGATGAAGGCTGCGGCAGAAGCCGCAACTGATGCGGCCCATAATGTTGGATGCCAAAGGCCAATAATTGTCGGTGTCACAATTTTAACAAGTTTGGATAGCGACGATTTAAATGCAGTCGGGTATCAGAATAATGTTTCAATACAGGTGGTCAAACTTGCAAGACTGGCAAAGGAATGTGGGTTGGATGGCGTTGTATGCTCACCACATGAAATTAAACTTATCAAGGAAGCCTGCGGCCCAGATTTTAAATTGGTTGTACCTGGCATTAGACCATTGGATAGTGCTAAAGGTGACCAGAAACGTGTCATGACGCCATATGATGCCGTCAGGCTCGGTGCGGATTATCTGGTAATCGGCAGGCCAATTACCCAATCGGAAGATCCGGTAGAAGCAGCACGTAAAATTGCAAAAGAAATTAACGGGTAAATATGAAAACTCATGTAAAAACCTGTGGCCTTTCCACAGAAAAAACTGTGAGCACTGCTATTGAAGCTGGTGCAAGATATGTAGGGTTTGTATTTTATCCTCCCTCCCCGCGTAATATAAGTTTGGAACAAGCCGGAATGCTGGCACAAAATGTTGGGGATGAAGCCCTTAAGGTAGGCGTTTTTGTCAACCCTGATGACAATTTACTGACCGAGGTGCTTTTAAATGTTAACCTAGACATACTTCAGCTTCACGGCAAAGAATCTCCCGAGCGGGTAAAAGATATTCGCGCAAAATTCTTAAAGCCTATTATGAAAGCAGTTCCTGTTTCATCCAAAGAGGATATAGTTCTGGCAAGGAAGTATGAAAAAATAGTGGATATGTTACTGTTTGATGCCAAAGCACCAAATGATATGAAAAATGCGCTGCCTGGTGGGAATGGGCTTGCTTTTGATTGGAAACTTATAGCCGAAGAAAAATGGAATGTTCCCTGGATGCTTAGCGGCGGATTAGACGCGACAAATGTAGAGGAAGCAATTAAAATTAGCGGTGCTGAAATAGTTGATGTCTCCAGTGGTCTTGAAAAAAGTCCCGGCAAGAAAGATATAAACAAGATAAAGAATTTTATAAATGCGGTTCGGGGTGCGACTAAATGAATGATAAAAAAGTAAACAGCTATCGTACTGGTCCGGACGAAGACGGCCATTTTGGCATATATGGAGGCCGCTATGTCGCCGAGACCCTGATGCCGCTTATTCTTGATGTAGAAAAAACCTACAAGCAAGCAAAAAATGATCCTGCATTTAAACAGGAATTCCATGCGCTTTTAAAAGAATTCGTTGGACGCCCTAATCCACTTTATTTCGCAAAACGAATGACAGAACATCTTGGAGGTGCCAAGATCTATTTTAAACGCGAAGAACTTAACCATACGGGCGCGCACAAAATTAATAACTGTATCGGCCAAATTCTTCTGGCACGCCGTATGGGAAAAACACGTATTATTGCAGAAACCGGTGCAGGACAGCACGGTGTTGCCACGGCAACTGTATGCGCCCTTTTTGGAATGCCCTGCGTTATTTACATGGGCGCCAAGGATATTGAACGGCAAAAACCAAATGTATTCCGTATGAAATTACTGGGTGCCAAGGTTATTCCTGTTACATCCGGATCTGAAAGCCTTAAAGACAGCATGAATGAAGCGCTTCGAGATTGGGTTACCAACGTTGAAGATACATTCTATATTATTGGCACCGCTGCCGGGCCGCATCCTTATCCGGAACTGGTTCGCGATTTTCAGTGTGTCATTGGTGATGAAACCCGGGTGCAGATACTGGAAAAAGAAGGCCGTCTGCCGGATAGCCTCGTAGCCTGTGTTGGTGGTGGCTCTAATGCCATCGGCCTTTTTCATCCGTTTCTTGATGATGACATAGACATTTACGCCGTTGAAGCAGCTGGGCATGGGGTTAATACCGACAAGCATGCTGCATCCCTTTCGGGTGGGGCGCCTGGTGTGCTTCACGGTAACAGAACATACCTTCTTATGAATGAAGACGGGCAGATAAATGAGGCCCACTCAATTTCGGCAGGGCTTGACTACCCGGGAATTGGTCCGGAACACAGCCATTTGCACGATATAGGTAGGGTAAAGTATGTACCAATTGATGATCAGGAAGCACTGGAAGCATTCCAACTTTGTACGAGGCTAGAAGGAATTATTCCCGCGCTTGAAAGTGCGCATGCCATTGCCTATGTCATGAAACTGGCACCTACCTTGCCCAAAGATCATATTATGGTGATGGGATTAAGTGGCCGGGGTGATAAGGACATTTTCACTGTAGCTGATGCTTTAGGTGAGGATATTTAACCGTGGGAATAGAACGTATTGAAAAGCGCTTTGCGCAGCTAAAAAATCAAGGACGAGCAGGCCTTATTACTTTCACCACCGCGGGTGACCCTGATTATGAAAATTCCCTGTCTATATTAAAAGGCTTACCAAAGGCAGGCGCCGATATCATTGAGCTTGGAATGCCCTTTTCTGACCCGATGGCGGACGGCCCTTCAATCCAGGCAGCAAGTATACGTGCACTTAAGAACAAGATGACCCTCAGTAAAACATTGAAAATGGTTCAAGAGTTCCGTGCTGAAGATAATGACACACCAATTATTCTTATGGGTTATTACAATCCTGTCTATATTTATGGCGTTGACAGATTTCTCAAAGATGCCCTTAATGTAGGAATTGACGGCCTTATCATTGTTGACCTTCCGCCGGAAGAGGATAGTGAGCTAGCCATACCCGCAAAAGAAGCGGGCCTTGCAATGATCCATCTTGCGACCCCAACCACAAATAAAACCCGTCTGAGGCATATTCTGGAAAATGGGTCAGGTTTTCTTTATTATGTGACGATAGCCGGCATCACTGGAACAGCAAAACCGGATCTTACGCCAGTGAAAAATGCACTTGATGATTTTCGTTCGGTTTCGAATATTCCAATGGCGGTCGGTTTTGGTATCAAGTCACCCGAGGATGCAGCAAGATTTGCTGAATTTGCCGATGCCGTTGTTGTTGGTTCCGCAATTGTTGATATTATCAAAAACAATCTAAACCAAGAAAATGTTGCAAATTCTGGACTACGGGGTAGAGTCTTATCCTTTGTGGAAGAACTTGCTCAGGGCATCAAAGGTGCCAGGAAGTAGACAAGGGAAAACGATATGAACTGGTTGACAAATTTCGTCCGTCCAAAAATTCAAAACATTATCGGGCAAAAGTCCGAAACACCCGATAACCTATGGCATAAATGTAAAAATTGCGGACAGCTTCTTTATGTCAATGACATAGAAAAGAATTTAAATATTTGCCCTAATTGCGATCATCATGAACGAATTGGGCCAACTGAACGGTTTAAAAATCTATTTAATAAAGGTGAATATAAACTGGTCGAGTTACCAAAACCACAAGATGATCCATTAAAATTTAAAGATCAGAAGAAGTACACAGAAAGATTAAAAGCAGCCCGCAGTAAAAGCGAATACCAGGATGCAATTGCTGTTGCTTATGGGAAACTAGGAACAGTCAATACCGTAATTGCAGTGCAAAATTTTCTATTTATGGGCGGTTCTATGGGCGTAGGGGTCGGCAATGGTATTATTGCTGCCGTCGAGCAGGCAATTGAAAAAAAAGCTCCCCTTATTTTGTTCACGGCCGCTGGCGGCGCACGCATGCAGGAAGGTATTTTATCACTTATGCAAATGCCGCGCTGTACAGTTGCTGTTCAGCGCATACGTGATGCGGGCCTTCCCTATATTGTTGTTCTAACAGATCCCACAACAGGAGGAGTTACCGCTTCTTACGCAATGCTGGGCGATATTCAAATCGCAGAACCAAATGCGCTTATATGTTTTGCCGGACCGCGTGTCATTAAAGACACAATCAGAGAAGAACTTCCCGAAGGATTTCAACGAAGTGAATATCTTCTAGAACACGGGATGATCGATATGATTGTTCATCGTGCTGATTTGAAAGAAAAGCTTACACAATTGGTCACGCTTCTGATGAACAAGGTAGCATAGCACCATATTATGAAAATAAAAAAAAGCGACAGAATTCTTGAACGGTTGTTGTTGCTGCACCCGAAAATTATTGACTTGTCTCTGGATAGAATGTTCCGGATACTGGAAAAACTTGGCAATCCCCATAAAAATTTACCACCGGTAATCCATGTGGCCGGTACAAACGGTAAAGGTTCCACCATTGCTTATATGCGCTCAATTTTAGAAGCTGCAAATTTGTCCGTACATGTATATACAAGTCCACATCTTGTAAGATTTGCAGAACGGATAAGATTAAGCGGAAGGTTGATAGAGGAAGATTATTTAACGGATCTTCTTGATCACTGCGAAAAAATTAATGATGGGGAACCAATAACTTACTTTGAAATTACCACAGCTGCCGCATTTAAGGCTTTCGCCGATAACAGGGCAGACATTCTACTTCTTGAAGTAGGCCTCGGCGGAAGACTGGATGCAACAAATGTAATTGACCATCCTCTTGCCACGGTCATTACGCCAATCTCAATGGATCATGAGCAATATCTTGGTTCAACCCTCCGTTCAATAGCAGTTGAAAAAGCAGGTATTGCCAAAAGAAACTGTCCATTGCTAATTGCTGCTCAACTCCCTGAAGCCAAAGCGGCCATTATCAAAACTGCCACCGAAAAAGCCGCGATGCTGATTGAGGACTGGGAAATAAAATTACAACATGAACGTCGTTTTACTTACAAGGACCGTCATGGTGAAATTGAAATACCCCCACCTGCGCTGATGGGACCACATCAGGCTGACAATGCTGCACTCGCGATTGCCACATTAAGACACCAGAACCAAATAAAACTGGATATTGACCATTTCAAAACCGGAATTGAATCTGCAACGTGGCCAGCCCGTATGCAAAATATTTCCAAAAGTTCCTTCGGGATGTTGCTGCACAAAAAAAGTACGTTATGGCTTGATGGCGGGCACAATCCTGCTGCTGCCGCTATAATCGCGTCATGTTTTCCGAAAACAAAACTCATACTTATTTTAGGTATGTTAAAAACTAAAAATTTACAGGAATATCTTGCGAAAATATCATCACAAACAAGCCAGGTGTTTGGCATTCATATTGAAGGTGAAGACAGCTACCCCGCAACTGAAATTGTTAAAATGGCATGGGCGGAAGATATAAACGCTGAAACAGCTGACAATGTCACTGACGCTTTAAATAAAATTGGTTCCCGCAAGCCTTATACAGTTTTAGTATGCGGTTCCCTTTACCTTTCGGGGCAGGTGCTGAAAGATAATGACTTGATCCCGGATTAAGGCCTGATAATATACTTCAAACAATTTAAGCAGTTTCATAAAATGTCGGACACACGTCTTTACCTTATCTCACCATCAGATTTTAATTTGGACCTTTTCGCAATTGAACTAGAAGCAGCATTGGAAGGTGGCGATGTTGCAAGTTTTCAGTTACGGATGAAAGAAAGTTACGACGAAGACATAATCGCTGCCACAAGAAAGCTTATGCCAATCTGCCATTCAAAAGACGTTGCATTCATTATAAATGATCGTCCGGATTTAGCGGTTAAAACTGGTGCTGACGGTGTTCACATTGGACAGGAAGACGTATCCTATAGTGATGCCCGTGATATTGTCGGGCCTGACAAAATTGTTGGTGTTACATGTAAAAATAGCCGTCATCTCGCCATGGAAGCCGGCGAACAGGGCGCAGATTATGTTGCATTCGGCTCTTTTTTTCCAACATCGACAAAACTAACAACATCGGTAGCAAACACGGAAATTCTGACTTGGTGGCAGGATCTGTTTGAAATACCGTGCGTCGCCATAGGCGGAATTACAGTTGAAAATGCTGCTAAGGTCGCCCATGCTGGTGCCGATTTCATCGCTGTTTGCTCAGGAATTTGGCACTATAAGGATGGCCCCAAGGCAGCAGTGACACAATTTAATCAGATCATAAAATGAGCATTTTACCAATCCTTTACAGCTTCCGGCGCTGCCCCTACGCGATGAGAGCTCGGCTGGCCCTTTATAGCAGCGGCATTAAATGCGAGCTTAGGGAAGTCGTACTAAGGGATAAACCATCTGAAATGATTAAAATATCCCCGAAAGCCACTGTACCTGTTCTACAACTTAATGACGGCACCGTTATTGATGAAAGTCATGATATTGCAGTTTGGGCTATCGGGCAAAATGATCCAAATGACTGGCACGGTTATATTGAAGAAATGAGCGACCTGGTCAAAATCAATGATTTCAGATTTAAAACACACCTTGATAAATATAAATATTCCAGCCGAAACCCTGAACTTTCAAAAGAAGAACATCGGGAAAATGCCAATTTTTTTCTGGAACATTTAGAAATGCTGCTCGAAAAAAATGGTTTTTTAAGCGCGGACAGGCAAACAATAACGGATCTTGCAATTTTTCCTTTTATTCGGCAATTTGCTTTTGTTGATAAGAACTATTTCAATACACTGAAATTTAACCGACTTCAAAGCTGGCTCGATTATCATCTCAAATCTGCCATGTTCAAAAACATCATGACCAAGTATGGTCAGTGGCAGCCGGGAACTAAGCCAATTTATTTTCCTTAGTATATCTCTTTGACCGATATTCTATGCATATCCTTAATTTATTTAGATAAATTCAACTTAAAAATTGACCCAGGTCATATAACCAAACACTCCTTGGCTATAGCGTTGAAGAATGATATGATATTAACCATAATGATAAGGTGATATATGCTTCCCGTTAGCTCCGAAAAAATTGATTACATCATTTCTGTTGCCAGAGAATATCGTGAAGGTTCAATGGCAATGGTCAGCGAACAATTATCCGAAGCACATCTGGCTGATACCTTTACCGAGCATAATCTTGCGGTAATTGTAGAAGAATTAAGATCAGATGAACATGAGCAAGACAGTTCTTATCTGGAACTCAAAGCCGCTATTGAAGGCCTTAACGAAGAAGAAAAATACGGGCTGGTTGCTTTGATGTGGATTGGACGCGGTACTTATGGCCCGGAAGAATTGGATGCAGCACTTCAAAATGCAAGAACTTCTTCAAATAATCATACTGCTGAATATCTGATAGAAACACCACTTTTGCCAGATTACCTTGCAGAAGGCCAAGTGTTGCTGAATGAGGATTAAGCTATTAAGTCGGCTCAACTATTAACACAACACCGTCCACACCCGTTACTCTAACAGTAGTGCCAACCTCGCCATCAAATTCGCCTCGGACTAGCCATAGACTGTCACCTATACGAATTTTACCCTCGCCATTAACAAGCGCACGTTCCAATTTATATTTATGCCCGATATAGCGCGATCCACGATTGTTCAGGTTTTCATCCTCACTTACAATTGGGTTTCTACGTAAGTAGTTTCGGCCGGAATAAACGCTAATAATGCCAAGAACAGAAAATATGATAAACTGCATTTCCCATCCCATTGCTGGTATAAAAAATACTAGCGCACCAACAGCAATTCCCGCAAAAGCCAGCCACATAAAAATGACCCCCGGCACCATCATTTCTAGCACAAACAAAACCAGTGCCAAAACAAACCAGAACCAGTGATTAAATTCAAAATTTTCAATCATTGTAAGCTCCTATTTAAGGGATATGCCTTGTTGAATCATCATCATTCTTGACATTCAGATTTTTAAGCATATCTGCCATTCCACCCAATGCCCCTATCACTCCACTTGCTTCAAGCGGCATAAAGACCAGTTTTTCATTTCTCGAATTCGCAAATTTTCCTAAAGCCTCAACATATTTTTGCGCGATGAAATAATTTATTGCCTGCGGATCACCCTGCGCAATTGCTGTTGATACCATTTCCGTTGCCTTTGCTTCCGCCTCTGCTTCCCGTTCGCGGGCTTCAGCATCGCGGTATGCAGCCTCGCGGCGGCCCTCTGCCTCAAGTATAACGGCCTGCTTTTCACCCTCGGCACGCAGAATTTCAGACTGACGTTGACCTTCTGCTTCCAAAATATTTGCTCTTTTGTCCCGTTCCGCTTTCATTTGCCTTGCCATAGCATCTACTATGTCTCTCGGTGGCTCGATATCTTTAATTTCTATGCGTGTAACTTTAATACCCCAAGGTCGAGTGGCATCATCTACGACATCAAGAAGCTTGGCATTGATCTGATCTCTAAGTGAAAGTAATTGATCCAGATCCATGGACCCCATTACCGTACGCAAGTTGGTCATGGTAAGGTTAAGTATTGCCATATATAGCTCATTGACCTCATAACTCGCCTTTGCAGCATCGATTACCTGAAAAAACACAACACCATTTGCCGTTACCATGGCATTATCTTTGGTAATTACCTCCTGCGAAGGAATATCCACCACTTGCTCCTTCATATTCATCTTGGATCCAATTCTATCAAAGAACGGTACAATTAAATGAAATCCCGGTTGCAGGGTTTTAGTATAACGGCCAAAACGTTCTACCGTATAATTATAGCCCTGGCTAACTGTTTTTACACCAGCAAAAAATAGATAAATAATTAAGACAACCAATACAATTGAGAATATATTCAGTCCACCAAGTTCCATCTTAATTTCCTTCTTTGATCGTTAAAATATCATTGTTTCCATATACTTATACTATATATAAATACAAAACTATAATTTGCAATATTCCACACCAATACACCTTATTGTTTTCTTCTTGTCAAAAATAAAATAGTCAAACAGATAACAAACGGAATTGTTCGTTCATAAAAATCACCCGGTCCATCAGGTTGCAGAAAAAAAACAATCGTTGACAGAAAACCAATGATCATTGTTGGCAATATAGCTCTGGTTCTTAAATGCAATCCTGAAAGGCGCATTAGTACAACAGGACCGATACTTGCCCCCAATGCATTCCATGCAAAAAGAACCCGCGAAAAAATATCACTGGGCAATTTAATGGCGATAATTACAGCGGCTATACAAAGAATTGCAATAACCGTACGTGATACTTTTAATCTGCTTTTTCCTTCGTCAGCTTCCCCCATCAAATCATGTGAGATTGACGATGCCGATACAAGCAACTGACTGTCGGCTGTGGAAAGAACGGCACTAAGAACTGCCGCAACCATAATACCCCCAAACACAGCAGGAAGTAGATTATCAGTCAACAGGAAGAAAATGTCTTCGGCATTGTCAATTTCGCTAATCATAATATTACCACACATTCCCAAAATGACCATTCCGGTCATACTTATTGCGAAGCATGCTATGGCTATCATCTGTGCATAGTGAACCTTTTTGCCGTCTTTCAACGACATAAATCTGGTTAAAAGGTGCGGTTGGCCCATCGCCCCCAATCCTATCGACATGCTCCCTATCAAAAAACCAATTAACATTAAGCCCACATTGGAATCACTGATGGATAACTGTTCTGGTGATGCCACAGATTGGTAATTTTGCCAAAAATCATCGATGCCACCCACCTGCATAATTGCCAAAGTCGGCAGAACGATTGCTGCCATCATCATTAATGTTCCTTGGAGGGTATCGGTAAGACTTACGGCCCAAAAACCACCAAGCATTGTGTAGCTCATAATCACCAACCCACCAAGCATAATACTGTTCGGTAGTGATAGTCCGAAAGTTACAGAAAAAGTACCACCCGCAGCCTGTAACTGTGCCGCAACATAAAACATAAAACAGAAGATAATAATCAGGGATGTGAATATTTTTATCTGTTTTTTTGCTTGATCATCAGAATTTAGCACCAAAAGATCCGTTACGGTAACAAGCTTTTCAGAATGTGAAAGTTTTTGCAAACGTGGTGCAACCCATATCCAGGAAAATCCATGACCCAGTACTAATCCTGGCACCACCCATAATGCTGAAACACCCTTAACATAACCAAGTCCACTAAGCCCAAGCATAACCCAAGCTGACGCAGAACTGGAAAAATAACTCATGGAAGCAACTATGGGACCTATCGTCCTGCCACCAATAAAAAAGTCAGTATTATCGTGTGTTTTACGACTGCCAAAATATCCCAGCGTCAACAACACTAGAATATAAACAATAAGTGTAATTAGAATTATCAATTCTTTTGACATATTACCCCTTTAACAATCATTTCTCACATTACATACTTTTCGGACAAAAACCAGAATTTTACCGAGTAGACTATAAGTTCTTTAAGTTCTTTTCTGTAATCCGGCTTGACCGTTCTAAGCCACGTTATTATGATCAAAGCTTCCTGGATATTCAATTTCAATTAGGTGGATAAATTGACCAAAGAAGGATTTCTAAGTGGACAATTATTATTAGCCATGCCTGGCATGGCTGACCCACGGTTTGAAAGTACAGTAATTTATATATGCACTCATACCGAAGAAGGGGCTATGGGATTAGTCATAAACAAACAATGTGAAAATATTGATTTTCCGGATCTTCTAAATCAACTAAACATTGAACATTCAAAAAACAATAAAAAGAAAGAAGAATTAAATAAAATTCTTCTCCATGAAGGGGGCCCCGTTGAATCGGGCCGGGGTTTCATATTGCACAGCGCCGATTATGTACAGGAATCAACCCTTATTATTTCTGAAACAATAGCCTTGACCGCTACTATCGATATTTTGACATCTATTGCCATGAACGACGGCCCGCAGGATTATCTCATTGCACTTGGCTTTTCAGGATGGGGGCGTGGCCAGCTTGAAAATGAAATTCGAAATAACAGCTGGTTATCAATAGAAGCAGATGAAGAGCTGGTATTCAGAACAGATATAGATCTTAAATTGCCCAGGGCTATGGCAAAGCTTGGTGTTGATCTTTCCTTTTTATCATCTCAATTTGGCAGAGCCTGACCCAATCCTGTGCTTTTCATAAAAGCGTATAATATAACAATCAGTTACTCTTACCTACTTGATTTTATTACCAAACCTTAAAATAATGTTGCGATAATGCAACAGTATGGCAAATTTACATCAATTTTTATCAAACATTGGGGAATTTCACCCATAATTGTTTGATTTCTTTCAAAACTTCATTTAAATAGATTCGTAGTGGAATATGTAATAGGGAGACAAAAAAGCAATTTCTACTAAAGAGTTAGACGAGGAATTATATCCTAATTTAAATCTGGTTATCGCTTTCTGTTTTCATATTACTATATACACCAAATGATTAGGTGGCGTTAATTCCTGAGGTTTTAAAACCTTAATTTAATGGAAATGACAACATCTGATTTTTTCGCGGGGCTTTATTTTAGTAATGGTAAAGCTCTTGAATTTTAAAAACACAATCAGTTGATTTCTTATTGAGATTAACTTTTTGGGAGGAAATTTTAGATATGAAAAAATTATTACTTCTATCTGTAAGCCTGCCTTCACTTATTGTTGCTGATATGGCGCTTGCCCAGCAGCAAG
>JAUILB010000309.1 GCA_030432815.1 Alphaproteobacteria bacterium
TTCCATTGGTGATAAATATGCTGAACATAGCATTACATACAAATCGGTCAGTAAATCATTTAACCAGGCCAGTCTTAAAGTCGCTTATTTCTTCACACAAAACGAAGATTTGATGAATGCTACCATGATCGGCGGCGGGCATGAGCAGGGAACCAATGTATTTGGCCAGATTGCTGCTGAGGCTGCGTACAAGCACGCAGGGAAGTGGCTTAACGATGTAAATTCATATCTTGATGAAAATTTTGCGCTACTGGTGGATTATATCAATCGTCCGGGTGAAATGCCGGGTATTGAATATGCAAGACCGGAAGGAACCTATGTCGCGTGGCTTGATTGCAATGGCTTAAAGGAAAAAATTGCAACACCGGCACATGTAAGAGCCCTTCATGATAAATGGCGTGACGAAGGAAACCACCGCCGCGTAACACCGGAAATGGTGATGGCAGAATGGTTTGTGGAAAATGCCGGTGTTCAGTTAAACGCTGGACATAGCTATGGCATTGGTGCTGAAGGCTTTATGCGTATGAATATTACGGTACCAAGACATCAGCTTCAGGCAGCGCTGGATAGCATCAACGTGGCGCTTAAGGCTATTTAGCAGGACTTAATTGTGCCTCGGTGCAATTTAATGGTATAATCAGTGCAATTCTAAAGTAAGGTAAGAACATGCCCGGAGAACGTAATTATATTCAAATTGCCGACGCAATAACAAGCGACGTAAGGCATGGGATTCTTCAACCGGGGGATCAACTGCCGCCACAACGCGAATTTGCCTATGACCAGAAGATTGCATCATCTACGGCGTCACGTGTTTATGCAGAACTTGTCCGGCGCGGTATTGCTATTGGTGAAGTGGGGCGCGGTACATTTATCCGCGCCTTTAATCATCAGGCACCGGAGCTTGGGGAACCGGTAAAAGAACCGATAAACATGCAGCTTAACTTTTCGGTACTTTCCGGGCAGGCAGCAGATATGACCTCAGGTTTTCAGCATCTTCTAAGAGCTGATGTTCTGGAAAAAACCGTAATGCCGGTTGGGGCAGAAGGTGACTATATGGGAAGGAAAGTTGCTGCATCTTTATTAAATTTTGATGAGTGGCAAGCAAATCCTGATGATATTCTGTTCACTGGTGGCGGGCGACAGGGGGTTGCCGCTGCGATGACCAGTGTCGCTTCGCCTGGCGACCGGATTGGTATTGAATATATGACATACCCGGTCATTAAAGGCATTGCTGCCCGTATGGGTTTGACCTTGGTGCCAATAGAAATGGATGAACATGGTTTATCTGTATCATCGCTCATTCGTGAAGATAGAAAGGCACCGCTGAAAGCGATTTATTTCCAACCTACACTTCATAACCCGCTTGGCGTTTCGATGACGCGGGAACGGCAGGAAGAGTTAGCCGATTATATAAAATCGCAAAATATATATGTAATTGAAGATGTTGTTTATGCCTTTTTGGCTAAGGGCAGACCATTTGCACGTTTTGCGCCGGAACATACGATAACGGTCGAAAGTCTTTCTAAAAGACTGTCGCCGGGACTAAATTTTGGATTTTCCGTCTGCCCGGAATATCTTAGGGAAAAATATATAGCATCGCTCAGGACGGGGGGATGGACGACATCTGGTATTTCCTACTCCGCATGTATTCGATGGATTTCTGAAGGAATAGTGAGCAAATATGAACATGAAAGACGCAAGCAGGCTCGGGAACGGCAGAAGATTGTTAAGGATATACTCAAAGACTTCAGGATTGAGACTGATCCTGTCTCATATCATTTTTGGATGTATTTACCCGATGGTTGGCGTGCCGAAAGTTTTTGTGCAGCGGCCGCGGATCGCGGTGTTGCTATTTCACCGGCAAGCGTGTTTACGGTGACGCCGGGCAGTTCCCCCAATGCCATCAGGGTCGCGATTGCACCACCTAGTGACGAAGAATTAATCAGGGGACTTAAAATCATAAGAAACCTGGCCATGACAAACGAGAATAGTTTTTCTTTTGAATAAAGTTGTGCTTTGGTTGCGGCCGGTTGACAATATTACTTTTTCAAATTAAAACCTTTACTGACCATGTGGTCAGTAAAGGAATTTTTATGCGCCCGCAACTCGGAAGAAAGAAAATAATTGATGCTGCGCTGCTATTGTTTACACAAAATGGTTATCACAAAACAACCATAAGCCAGATAGCGAAGCAAGCCGGTGTATCCAAGGGCCTTACCTATAATTATTTTGATACCAAGGAAGAGCTTTTATTTGCAATTATTGATAATGCCAGTGAAAGCATAATAGAAATTGCTGAAAGGCTTGTAAGTAGTTCCGGCTATCAGACAACACTTTTAAATTTTCTTGATGATTATTTTCATTTTCTAAAGTCAAACAAAGACTTTCTTGCATTACAGTTGGGTTTGCTTTTTCAACCTGATCTTAAAGACCTGACCCGCCCCTTGCTGGCAAAAAGGTCAGGCCGCCTTTACAAAATTACCCGCACCATGTTTAAACGTTCCAGGGTGTTTAATCCCGACCAGTCAGCAAAACGCTTTATGTCTGAACTTGACGGAATAGCTCTTCATTATCTGTTTGTTTTTGATGACTATCCGCTTGAAGAAATGGTAAAGCAACTCTTCAATAATTATAAGAATCTTGGTAAATAATTTCTTGTTTTGACCCTGATGCCATATTAATGGATGCAATTCAAAACGGTCTGATATAAAGTTACGCTAACGCAAAAAACAGGGATACAAATGGACAGTATACAAAATATACCTCTTGGGAATTTGGCTATTGCCTTTATTCCTGCGGCGGTAGTTTTGGTTATTCTTTTTAAATGGCGCAGCGACGGACGGGAAGCATTTATGGGCATTTCCAGAATGCTTGTTCAATTGCTGATTGTCGGATTCATTCTTGAATATATTTTTGAAACAGAACATGGCTGGGTCGTGCTGACGGTGCTCGCTGTGATGCTTTTTTTTTCAAGCTGGATATCACTTCGAACCGTCAAAATACACCGTAAAACATTGTTTCCGTTGGCGCTGCTTTCAATCATTACGGGCGGCGGTTTTGTATTAACCCTCATAACCCAGGGTGTATTAGGGTTGGATCCATGGTACGAACCAAGATACCTGATCCCGCTTGGCGGTATGATATTTTCCAGTTCCATGAATAGCATAAGTCTGGCCGCGGAACGAATTGGCGCGGAAATGGCCAGGGGTGTGCAATATGAGAAGGCCCGCAGTATTGCGCTCAGGGCGTCACTTATCCCTATTGTCAATGCGATGTTTGGTGTGGGACTTGTATCCTTGCCGGGAATGATGACAGGTCAAATCCTTGCCGGCGTATCCCCGCTTATTGCTGTTCGTTATCAAATTGTGGTTATGTGCATGTTATTTTCAGCATCGGGACTTTCCGCTACGCTTTTCATTAGCCTGATCAAGTCGCATCTGATTGCCCGTACCAAGGCTGAGTGATGAACCGGGCAGCGAGAATACTGTTTAAGAAGGGTAAGAAATTCGAAGCTTCTGGTAAATTTTCGGATGCAATTTCATGCTATGAAACTGCGC
>JAUILB010000310.1 GCA_030432815.1 Alphaproteobacteria bacterium
GAGCCATAAACCAGCATTGTGGCACTCCCCAAAGAAAGAGAGAAAAATGCCTGACCCGTGGCTTCAAGTACCGTGCGTCCGGTAATTTTATCAAAATCCGGTGTAAACATAAATTCAAACGTTTCTGCCGTCCCGCCGTTAAAGAAAGAATAAATAACCAAAAGCACCAATATTAAAAACAGCATTGGCATAAGGATATTCACTGCTTTTTCAAGGCCCGCTTTAATACCCCGGGAAATGATAAATGCTGTGATACCCAAGCTCAGCGTCATCCAGAAAATAAGCGTCATCGGGCTTTGTTGCATTTCCGTAAAAACAGCAAGCGTTTGCCCTTCAACCAGATTATTCAGCTGTCCGGTGATGATTGAATAAACGTAATTCAGAGTCCAGCCAGCAATCACAAAATAAAAACCGAGAATACCCAAGGGTGTTAAAATACTTGAAAATCCGACAAGTTTCCAAAAGGGCTGGCTTTTTTTCCCTTCACTAAGTGCGGTAAAAGCAGAAATAGGCGGCAACTGTCGCCGTCTGCCGATGGTAAGTTCCGTCATTACCAGCGGTATGCCAAAAAATAATACAATTCCCAAATATAGGAGAACAAAGGCGCCACCGCCATTTTCACCGACCACATACGGAAAACGATATATATTGCCAAGGCCGACCGCACTGCCTATTGCCGCAAGCAAAAAGGCCGTACCTGATGACCACTGTTCCTGTTTTACATGTGCCACTTAGAAACTCCCTATTTATATATTTATACGCTTTAGAGTAATGTTTTGATTTTATCCCGTCTATAAAATAATACCTGCCTTATTTGCGTCACATTCTATACCTAACGTTTTTAAAGCCCTGTTCTGGGCGTTATGGGGGTATCATATAACAATACTCCTCACACATAAATATTGCCTGAGGGGGACAATGAATGATCAAACTATCCATAAACGGAAATTCATATTCATATGAAGGTGAACCGGGAGGAATTTACCAAAACTATAGTGCCCACATGGCGGATGTCAGACGTCTGGACGATGGATCCATAAAAGTTCATAAAATTTGGATCGTGGCTGATCATGGCCGGGTAATAAATCCCTTAAATTTTAAGCGACAAATACACAGCTCGATTTATTTCGCTATCTCTATGATGCGTAGCGGCAAAGTCACAATGAAAAACGGTCAGATTGAACAAAGTAATTTTCATGATTACCCGGTTTCTTTAATCGGCGAAGGAGCAGAAAATGTTGAGATTAAGCTTATCGATAGTGATGCTCATCCGATGGGATGTGGTGAAAAAATGCAGGCTGGTATCCAACCCGCCATTGCAAATGCTATTGAAAAGCTGACTAATAAAGAAGTTAATGGGATTCCTGTAGAAGGGCTTGCTTAACGTTTAGCCGCATTGGCAATACGAAGGCAGGCCCGGGCACAGATCGCTTCAACCGGCATGCCTGTTGTCTTGCAATCCTGTTCAGCTTCAGATGTAATGGCCATGGCGCTGGCAAGGCGGGCTGTCGTCCATTTATTTAAATCCGCTTTAAAGCGTTGTGCTTCCATTGCAAATACTTTCGGGATTAATTTTCCCATTGCCTGATCAGCAGAAAAACCCTGATCCATATAGCCTCGCGCAAGATGCATGCGCTGAATTTTACGCAGGAGCGAACGAAGCACAGCAATGGCATTCTCACCACGATTGAACGCTTTAAAAAGAGTATCGTCAAGTGCTCTTAAATCGCCCCCAATCGTCGCGTTAGTAATATTATCAATACTAAGCGCACCACTATCACCGACACATGCCGCAGCATCTGCCAATGTGACCATATCACTTTCGCGTTGACCCTGCTGTCCCATATAAATAGCAAGTTTGTTCAGTTCACTTCGCGAGACAAGCCGATCGCTTCCCAAATTCATCTGTAAAAAAGCTACGGCATCCTGTTCTATACTCAGCCCGTTTTCACGCATAATATCATGAATAAGATCTGTGAGCGTTGCCTGATTATCTTCATAACAGGGTATCGCCGCGGCATTTTTCGCTTTTTCAAAAAGTTTTCGAAGTCCGGATGATGGTTTAAGATTTCCTGCCGTAACAATTATCAGGCCATCTCCAATTGGATTTTCCAGAAATTGTTCTGCGGCCTTCTTCACATTTTCTGCCGCCCCTTCTACTCGGATTACACGCCTGCCCCCCATCATTGAAATGGCGGCTGCTTCGTCCGCAAGTATTCCCGGTTCTGCTTTAAGTTTGTCGGGATCAAGATTGGCTACCAAAAAAGGATCCTGAAGATCTTCTACTATTTGTTTTGCAATCAATATCGATCTTTCGCGTACTAATCCTTCATCGGGCCCAAAAACGAGTACAGCCTGATAATGTGGTGAAAGCTTCTTAACCTGTGCGGGAATATCACGGTAAGATAACTTCATCAATTCCCCGCAGTCAGTTCAGGGTTATTGCTTATAAATGTCCCTATACGCGTGATAATCTGATTAGCTACTTCCTCGGAAAGCCTTTCAAGGGATGTCTCACGGGCAATTTTATTGGAAAAATCAGATTGAACCAGATCATAGGTTACGATTGCCCTTGCAGTACCATCCATAATCGCTTCGTCACTGTTTATATCAACCAAAGCATAGCCTACAGAAAGACGCAGATTTTGAAGAGTGACTGATTCGTCTTCACGTATACCGTATCCCCGTTCCTCAACATCATAGTTTGCTTTTAAAATATATCTTGTTGACCCATCTGAACCCAAGGGCGAAATACTGTCCCGCAAATTATTTTCGATAAGTTGGGAAAGCCTTTCCTGACGGCCCTCAGCGTTCCTGATCTGGTCTACTTCAATATTAGCCATTACCTGCGCAAGATTTGTTCCGGATGCAGAATTCTGCCCGTACATCGGTTTAAAGCCACACGAACTCAGGCACAAAACAATCAATACCCCAGCCATAAATTGTGTTGCTTTAAAAGGTTTTTTCATTTCCTGCCTTATCTGAAATGGTTTTATATGACGATATTAACAATTTTATTAGGTACGACAATAATCTTTCTAATGTCTTGATCACCAATAAAGCTTCGCACCTTATCAGAAGCCAGTGCCAATTCTTCAAGTTTTTCTTTTTCCGTATCTTTGGCAACGTCCAGCGTATCACGAAGCTTGCCCTGTACCTGCACCGCAACCGTTACAGATGACTGCTGCATTAAATCTTCACGTGCGTTGGGCCAGGCCGCATCTGACACCAGACCTTCTCCACCAATCATCGTCCACATTTCTTCAGCCAAATGTGGCATCATTGGCGATGTAAGCAGAATAATTGATTTTAACGCCTCATAAAGAGCGTAGCGATCACCTTCACTGCCATCAGATTTAAACGCTGCTATGGCATTGGAAAATTTATAAATTTGCGCAACAGAAGCATTAAAGTGAAAATTTTCAATATCCTTGCCAATTGATGCGATTGAGCTGTGGGTAAGATGCCTCAAATCCTTTGCCTGTCTGGAGAAGTTATCAGGTTCATTAATTTTTGTAGCATCCTTATCAATCATTGTTGTGA
>JAUILB010000311.1 GCA_030432815.1 Alphaproteobacteria bacterium
TGGCATTTCTTCGTCTTGGCATATCCTTTGGCAGCAACAATTCCGGCTTTTCCGGTCTGCCCGGTCTGTCGGGTGCAAGATGCCCAAAGGAAAAATCCAGTTTTCCTTCTTGCCATTCTTCATAACAAGCGAAGGTTATTGAAATTTTTTCTTCTACTTTAGATGCGCATAGTGCCGCAATGAGTGATTGTGATAACTGTTTTTTACAATTACTCATAATGCTTTTACGGTGTTTAATACATCCTCAACATGACCATCAACTTTTACATTACGCCAGATTTGTTTAATGGCTCTGTCTTTGCCGATAAGGAAAGTTGCTCTTTCAATTCCCATATACTCGCGACCATAAAGTTTCTTTTTAACCCATACGGTATAATCGTTACAAAGGGTACCTTCTTCATCAACTAGCAGCTTAACAGTCAGGTTTTGTTTTTTGATAAAATTTTGGTGTTTTTTAACACTGTCCCGTGAAGCCCCCAGGATAACTGTATCATGTTCCCTAAAAGCTTCTTTTGCTTCGCTAAAGCCTATGCTTTCTTTTGTACACCCTGGCGTATTATCCTTTGGGTAAAAATAAAGCACAATATTCTGTCCTTCAAAATCATCAAGCGAAACCAGATTGCCTGTTTCATCTGGCAGGTTAAACTCTGGTGCTTTATCGCCAACATTTATCATTTGTGATCCTTCTCATTTTCATTAGGTGGATTTGAATTATCTAACTTCAGCTTCCCGGCCGGAATTTCAATTAGTTTATTATATAAATCAAGGACGGATTTATGTTTATGAGTAATAAGTGTTTCCAATTTTTCAGGCTTTGTTTTTAAACGCTCTGCCAGGGATATAAGAAGTGCCGGTGGGCGTTCATCGTTCTTAGACGTTGTTCCAAGGCAAAGCCTTAATAAAACCTGGATTGTTTGCATTATATGACATGCATCGCTAAGGTCACGGCCCTGGCGAAGAGTAAGAATTTTTGTTTCGGTTAGCATGTGTATTTGTCGGCAGGTATTTTTTTCGAGAATTTCAGGATGTTTGCTTCCGTGTTTTAGAAGCAGATACTGGCAAATAAATTCTACATCGATAATTCCGCCACGTACATGTTTCATTGCCCACGGATTGTCCGTTGGAAAATTGGCCGCCAGTCGTTGTCTCATGTCTGCAACATCATATAGCAGCTTGTCCTGATCACGGTGTTTATGGGTCAAGATATTATGAATAAGGGTTTCTACTTTTTTTCTTAAAGGGTTTTTATCAGTAATGACACGTGCACGTGTTAAAGCCATATGTTCCCAGGTCCATGCCTGGCCGGCCTGATAATCACTGAAACTGTCAATGTTAACTGCAAGTGGCCCTGAAGTACCAGACGGGCGCAGCCGCATGTCAACTTCGTAAAGTCTCCCTTCACCAGTCAGAGCAGTAATACTGTTAATAAAATTCTGGCTTAGGCGTGCATAATAATGATTAACGGACAGTTGTTTCTGACCGTTAGAAACACTCCCCATATCTTTGGCGTCATAAATAATAACCATGTCAATGTCTGATGTGGTGGTTAATTCATAACCGCCTAATTTGCCCATTGCGAGTACACAAATCGATGAATTTTCGATGGTGCCATGTTTTTTTGCAAATTCTTTTTTTACATGTTCCAGCATTGCTTTTAGGGCTGTTTCAGCAATGAGGGTTAATTTTTCACCCGATTTATCTACATCTATATTACCGCGTAAAATCTGTAGGCCGATTTGAAATTTTCCCTCATTGGCCCATTTTCGAGTGATATCCAGCGTATCCTGAAAATCGAGTGCTGTGTCAAGCTGTGCATCAAGGCTTATTTTTAGAGCATCCACTGTGATATTTTCATTAAATGTGTCGGTACTGATAACGCTGTCCAGGAGCAGCGGATTTCTTGATAGCTGGCTAGATAAATATGGTGCCATTCCCATTATTTGCGCCAATAGTTCCAGAAGCCATGGCTGTGCTTTGATGAATGAGAAAAGTTGAATTCCCGAAGGTAAACGTGACAGAAAATCATCGAATTTAACAAGCCCCGCTTCAGGGTCTTTATGATGGCCGAATGCTTTTAAAATTTCCGGTACCAATTGTTTTAGTATTGTTCGTGCCCGTTCCGTCCGGCAAGCACGGTAACGACCAATTTGCCAATTTTGGATAAGTTCATAGATTTTTTTGGGATCGTTAAAACCTTCTTTTTCGATCGCTGCAAGGGTTGCTGGGTGATAACTATCCAGTGGAAATGATAAGCTTATGTCTTCGTCCGCCTGATGAGTATCCTGAAGCAAATTGTTAAAAAGGTGATGTACACAGTTTAAATGGTTAATCAGATCCTTTTCAAAACTTTCCAAATTGTCATATCCCATAAAACGTGTAAGACGATATAGATCTTCATCCGAAGTTGGAATTTGATGAGTTTGATCGTCATTTATCATCTGGAGCCTGTGTTCAACGGTTCTTAGATAAACATATGCATCCTGCAAGGTTTTGTTTTCTGCCTTATCCAGCTTGCCGTTTTTTTGTAAAGCATTTAATGCACTACATGTTGGAGCGATACGCAGTTGCGGTTCGCGTCCACCGGCAATCAACTGATGAATTTGCGCATAAAATTCAATTTCGCGAATGCCGCCACGGCCAAGCTTCACATCATGACCTTTTAGTTTGATATCAGTATGGCTATGGTGCTCATGAATAAGTTTTTTGATCGCGCGTATGTCGTCGATTGCCGCATAATCAAGATACTTTCTCCAGACAAAGCCGCGAATACGGTCAAGAAAGGCATATCCGGCTGATATATCACCTGCGACGGGTCTGGCCTTGATCATAGCGGCTCTTTCCCAATTTAAGCCAACACTCTGGTAGTATGTTTCCGCTCCTTCCATGGATAACGCGACCGGTGTTGCACCCGGGTCGGGTCTTAATCTTAAATCCATCCTGAACACGTAACCATCTGCGGTTCTTTCTGCCAGGATTTTTACCAGCTTTTGCGTTAGTTTAATGAAAAAGTCCTGTGCACTTTTGCGTCCTGTATATTTAACTATGTCCAAGTCATACAACACGATCAGATCGATATCGCTGGAATAATTAAGTTCATAGCCACCAAGCTTACCCATGCCAAGAATTACATACCCGCAATCCTTGCTTAAATCATCCACATGTGGAAGCTCTAGTTCTTCTTTGTCCCTGGCTTCGTTAAGAAGATAATTGACCGATAATTTTAATGAAAGTTCCGCAAAATCGCTCAATGTTCTGGTAACTTGTTCAAGTGTCCAACACCCGGATAGATCAGCCAACCCAACGACAAGTGCAATTTTGCCCTTTGCTGATCTAAGCGCTGTCATTAGTTGGCTGACATTGTCATAATTTTGATTTCGCAGTGACGAAAAAATGTCTTCAACCAGTATTGTTGGCGGTTTATCAAAGATATCCCGCATAAAGGAAATATTGTTAAAAATCAGCCTGGTTAAATAGGGGCTTGAATTAAATATTCCTAATAATAGGTTTTTATATTCCGATTTAGAAAAAATATTTTTAATT
>JAUILB010000312.1 GCA_030432815.1 Alphaproteobacteria bacterium
CCTGATTTCAGAAGGTAACGTGGGCATGATGCAGGCGGTCAAACGCTTCGATCCCGATAAGGGGTTCAGACTCGCCACCTATGCCATGTGGTGGATCAAGGCTTCTATACATGAATATATCCTGCGTTCCTGGTCACTGGTAAAAATCGGCACCACGGCAGCACAAAAAAAACTATTCTTCAATCTGCGCCGCATTAAAGGGCAACTTGAAGCCGTTGATGAAGGCGACCTTCATCCGGATCAGGTAAAAGAAATTGCTGACAGGCTGGACGTTAAAGAAGATGAAGTAATACAAATGAACCGCCGCATGTCCGGTAGTGATCATTCGCTGAATGCACCAATGCGCGCCGATATTGAAGGTGAATGGCAGGATTGGCTTGTGGATGAGGATACACCAGATCAGGAAACCGCTTATGCTGATAATGAAGAACTTGATTACCGCCGGGGCCTGATGGCTGACGCTATGGGTATGCTTAATGAGCGCGAACAGCATATTATTTCGGAACGTCGTCTTAGCGATACACCAAAAACTCTGGAAGAGTTAAGCGTTGAATATAATATCAGCCGTGAACGGGTACGCCAGATCGAGGCACGAGCCTTTGAAAAACTTCAAGAAGCCATGCAATCTGCCGCCGCTGAAGACGGCATGATCACAATAGATCAATAAATATCAATCATTCAAACGGGTTTTTAACCAGAATCGTACCTTCACGTTCTGGGCTTGTGGATAATATTGCCACCGGTGTTTCAATCAGTTCCTCTATGCGCCGCACATATTTAATCGCCCGAGCTGGCAGATCAACCCAGCTGCGGGCACCAAATGTGCTTTCCGACCAACCATTCATGGTTTCGTATATCGGCTTAACGGCAGCCTGATCATCGGTTGATGCTGGAAAATAATCCAGTTTTTCACCATTGAGTTCATAACCTATGCAAATTTTCAGTTCTTCCATGCCGTCAAGCACATCAAGCTTCGTAAGGGCAATCCCGGTAATACCGGAAATTTTCATTACCTGACGAACCATAACAGCATCAAACCACCCGCAGCGGCGGCTACGCCCCGTAACAGTTCCAAATTCATGGCCACGTTCACCAAGCCCCTGCCCCACTTCATCAAACAATTCAGTCGGAAATGGGCCGCTTCCGACACGTGTGGTGTATGCTTTGGTAATGCCCAGAATATAATCAAGGCTACCTGCCCCCATGCCGGATCCACCGGCGGCCTGCGATGCGACAACATTAGAGGATGTTACAAACGGATAAGTACCATGATCGATATCAAGCATGACCCCCTGGGCACCTTCAAAAAGTATTTTTTTTCCGGCTTTTTTTGCTTCATCAAGTATTTTCCAACTGGCCCCCACCAATGGCAAGACATGTTTTGAAACATCCATAATTTTTGCAATAAGATCGGCGCGGTCAACTTCTTCAAAACCGAGACCCCTTCGAAGCGGATTATGATGGGAAAGAAGTACATCAACACGTTTCGCAACCGTTTCTTCGGATTTCAGATCACATATCCGGATGGCACGGCGCGCAACCTTGTCTTCATAAGCAGGGCCGATACCACGGCGAGTGGTACCAATTACAGGTCCGGTTTCAGCACTGGCTTTTGATGCATCTTCGCGAATTGCATCAAGTTCACCGTGAAGTGGTAATATAAGCGCACATCCTTCTGAAACCAGAAGACTTTCAGCGTTTATTGTAACACCCTGGTCACTCAATTTCTTCATTTCATCAACCAGTGCCCAGGGATCAACCACAACACCATTACCAATGATTGATAATTTTCCGCCACGCACAATACCCGATGGAAGCAGGCTAAGTTTATAAACTTTCCCGTCAATCACCAGCGTATGACCGGCGTTATGACCGCCCTGAAACCGCACAACCACATCGGCACGCTCGCTCAGCCAGTCAACAATTTTTCCTTTTCCCTCGTCGCCCCATTGGGAGCCAACCACGACCACATTTGACACTTATTTAAACCTTTCACGTTTCCATCAGGTAATTTTAACAACTTTTCCATCCTGCCACAGGCAGTCACATTCCATTCTTTTTGCTTCAACGGCATTATCATTTACTTGCTCAAGTCCAAGAACCGTGCGGTATTGCTGCGTCTGTAGATCAGCAAGCACACTCCTTGGCGTACCATAAGGTACAAATATTTTATTTTTAACTTCATCCGGACCAAGTGCACGCATCAGACTATCAAGATATATTGAAAAGCCAGTTGCCGGCTCCCCGGAACCACGTTCCGCATTAACCAGATAACGTCCCCCGCGGCCAAGCTCACCACGAACACCGCTTGCAAATAAACTGAAACTGATACCTATCTGATATTCAAAACCGGTATATTCGCCTGGATCAATTGTTACGACAAGGTCCGGTGCCACCTGTACAAGTTTAGAAACAAGTTCGGCCAGTTCATCAGACATGGTGCGTGCTTCTGACGGCAGTTTTAATTCCGAAAGTATTTCCAGGCTTTTCTTCGCTGGTCCTGCCGCTTTCAGCAATGCCCGGCTAATATCACCCACTTCACCGTCAATGGTGGCAAGCTCTCCTATATCTTTTGCATCAAGGGCATGACGAACCTGATCGGCAAGCTCTTTTTTTACACCAAGTCCCTCTGTTATTGCCGGAACAAATTGTGGCATCGCAAGATCCACGCTCAAATTTTCCACCCCGACAGCCTTAAGAGCTTCATAAGCCAGCAATACTATTTCAACATATGCTTCGCTGGAATTGGTACCGATAAGCTCAACACCAGCCTGTTTAAACTGGCGTTCCGGTCTGAGCTGCGTACCCTTAATTCTAAGAACATCTCCGGCGTAACTCAATCGAAGCGGTCTAGGGGCATTTCCTAGCCGCGTATGGGATATACGGGCAACCTGCCCTGTCATATCCGTACGTAGACCCATCATGCGTTGAGATAACGGATCCAGCAACCTGAACATATTTCTTGAATGCGCTTTACCCGGCCCAAGAAGTAGACTTTCCTCAAATTCAACGAGCGGCGGTAAAATAAGGTCATAACCATGTGCTGAAAAACTGTTAAGAAGCGTTTCAACCACTTTGATTTCGTGGTGGGCGTCACCCACAAGTGTGTCATGCAATCCTTCTGGCAGGAGGGCTGTTTCATTTGGTTCAAGCATTTGGTTATGCCGTAATGTTTGTTAGACTCAAGTTCCGAAGTGCTTATATCACCTTAAGACCAAATTCCCAAAGTGAAAAGGCGAAAAACTTAAAAAGGGAGGGCTTGAAACCCTCCCTGCTTGTAGAATTCCTTGGATACAGTCATCTACAAATTAAAAAGTTAACGCTTTGACCCGACGAACCTGATCAATCGTACCAATTTTGGCTATTACATCGGCCTGAGCAGGTTGATCAACAGCCACAAGTGCTATTGCACGGCCACCTTCAAGGTGACGGCCCAGACTGAATGTCGCTATATTGAGATCGCTTTCACCAAGTATCGTTCCAAGTGAGCCGATAAAGCCTGGCTGATCATCGTTCGTCGCAAAAATCA
>JAUILB010000313.1 GCA_030432815.1 Alphaproteobacteria bacterium
TTTTGTACGGCCAAATTCACGAAGCTGTGCAATAACGATTTGTGCCTGCGTTGACGGCACTGCGAATCCGATACCTATATTCCCACCGGTCTGTGAAAAAATAGCAGTGTTTATACCGATCACTTCGCCGTCCATATTAAACATTGGGCCACCACTGTTGCCGCGGTTAATGGATGCATCAGTTTGAATATAATCATCATACGGACCTGAGTTAATGTTACGATTGCGTGCAGAAATAATTCCCGCTGTAACCGTACCCCCCAAACCAAATGGATTACCAATGGCAAGCACCCAATCACCAACACGGGACTTGCTATCATCTCCAAAACTCACAAAAGGCAAATCTTCATCCGCTTCAACTTTCAGGACGGCAATATCAATCTTGTCATCCTTGCCAACAACTTCTGCTTCCAGCTCAGTACCATCCTGAAGTCTGATGGAAATTTCATCAGCATCATCAATAACATGATTATTTGTAATAATGATGCCACTGGCATCAATAATAAACCCAGAACCCAAGGATCTGCGTTGACGTGTGCGGGGACGATCGCGGTCACGGTCATCATTATCATTGTCTGCCCCTGGCGGAAGGTTACGTCTAAAAAATTCTTCAAACGGATTGTTGCCCCCTCTACCGTTTCGGTCAACACGAATATTTTGCGTTGTATAAACATTCACAACCGCCGGAAGCAATTCTTCCGAAAGATCCGCAAAACTTTCCGGTACACCCTGACTCTGACTTAAAGATGGGACACTTATCATACAAACAAGTATAATGAATGCACCGGATAATCGTTTACTAATATTTATCATCTCAATTCCTGATTAATCTGTTTTATGAATTATTTAGCACCTTAGATTTCATATTATTATCAATTATGACAATATTACGGTAATATTATATTTCACAAAGTAATTATACGTAACAAAAACGTGAAACCCTTCATTTTACCAGATATATAATCACAACCCCAACAATAGCGGCCCCAAGGCCAACTTTCCTGATGTTATTTTCCTGCTGATCAATCGCAAATTTCATCATGTTTTTCATAGCAACAGGAAAGAGGGCGTAGCATACACCCTCAATCACAAACACCAAACCCAATGCTACGATAAATTCGTGCATCTATCGATTAATTTCCTCCCATATTTTCAAAATACTTGAAAAACTCACTGTCTGGAGAAAGAACCATGGACGTATCACCATTTTTCATGGAATTTTTATAAACTTCCATTGAACGATAAAAGGCGTAAAACTCCGGATCTTTACTATAGGCATCGGCATAAATTTTTGATGCGATCGCATCACCTTCACCGCGAAGCTTTTCAGAATCCCTTCTGGCCTCAGCGAGGATAACTGTCCGGTCACGTTCTGCTTTGGATGTAATACGAAGCGCTTCTTCCTGACCACGGGCACGGGTTTCACGGGCTACCTGATTACGGTCAGCAATCATACTTTGGAAAATGGGTGCACTGTTTTCCGGCGGTAAATCCGTACGTCTGATACGAAGATCAACGATCTCGATACCCAGGGCACGGGCTTCATTTGATACCACTTCACGAATAGCATTGATGATTTCAACGCGCTCGCCACTTAGGGCTGCTTTCAAAAGCTGAAGTGCAAAAACTTCTCGAATACTCGAAGCCGCAATGGTCCTTAATCTGTTTTCCGCTCTTAGTTCTGTCTGCAAAGCCTGATACAGTCTTAATGGATCATCAATCTTGTACTCAAGAAAAGCATCAACATTCATACGTTTCTGGTCAGCTGTAAAAATCGTATATTCTTCCATATCCAGAAGAATGGTGCGCTTATCAAACACAACCACATTTTCCATGATCGGAACCTTAAAATGAAGGCCGGACGTTTTAATAGTCCTTTGGTATTCACCGAACTTGAGCACTATGGCCTGTTCGGTTTCCTTAATTTGATAAGTCGCAGTGCTAAACACCAGAAGCGCCGCACCGACAAAAATCAAGACAAATATTATTTTCTTATTCATCAGTCGCTCCTTTATTGACCACTGTTTGGTTGACTACTGGGAGCCTGAAGTGATCTTCGGTTCAGCTCATTTAGCGGAAGGTATGGAACCACACCACCACCATTGCCATCAATGACGATCTTGTCAGTCCCTGACAGAATTTGCTGCATGGTATCCAGATAAAGCCTGCTGCGTGTAACATCTTTGGCCTTACTATATTCAACCAGTATAGCTTCAAAACGTGACGCTTCACCTTCGGCTTCCGCGATCACGCGTTCTTTATATGCTTCTGCTTCTTGCAGCATTTTGGCCGCCTGACCGCGTGCTTCGGGGACTATTCTGTTCTGTTCAAGCATAGCAAGACTGATTGTTCTGTCTCTATCCGCTTCAGCCTTCTGCACATCATTAAAAGCATCGGATATTTCTTCGGGTGGACGCACTTCATCAAGGTTTACACGCACCACTTCGATTCCTGCCTGATATTCATCCAGAATACGTTGTGAAATTTGTCTTACCTCTTCTTCAATGCCGGCTTTATCACTGGTAATAACGCGCTCAACTTCGGTTTTTGCCACCACTTCACGCATTGCACTTTCAGCAATGGATTTAACACTTTCGGCCTGGTCTTTTAAATTAAACTGGAACGCATAAACATCATTTACCTGCCAGAATACTGTAAACTGCGCATCGACAATATTTTCGTCACCGGTAAGCATTTGCCTTTCCTTTTCATTGACAAATCCCACCTGGGTTTCACGCTCTTCTTCAGTATTGGTGATTTCAACACTTTCAATCGGACGAAAATGAAAATGAATTCCCGGCTGTGATGTTTTTACAAATTTGCCAAAACGAAGCACGACCCCTTCTTCGCCAGCATTTACTGTGTAAAAACAGGTAAACAGCCAGAACACAAGCAAACCACCAATGATCATCCCGAAATTACGGCCGCCACCAAAGGAACCGGAGCCCCCACCGCTACCGCCGCCGCCAAAAGCACTTCTAAATTTATCCTGGCCTTTCCGGATAAGTTCATCAATATCCGGTGGCTGGCCGCCACCGCCTTTTTTGGGGCCTTGACCCCATGGTCCACGATCGCCACCACCATTATTTTGCCACGACATTTATTGCTCCTTACATAAAGTAACAGGAATTAAAGCCTTATAGACATAATTCCCTTTAAAAATTCCACCCATATCTTATATGCTAACTACTGTTGCACTGCAATGAGTGAACAATAATAATTCTTTTATAGGTAATAACGAAATGTCAGACGTCAAGCGTGAAGCGCTGCTTGAAGCGCTAAAAACCATCATTCATCCAAAATTGGGTAAAAACATTGTCGAACTTGGTATTGTGCAAGGGTTAGTGGTCAAAGACGGTGTTGTTGGTTTCGCGCTGAATATTGATCCGGATGATGTTGATGCCATGGAAAAAGTGCGGCGTTCCTGTGATGATTTATTACTTCAGATATATGGTGTTCAGAAAGTGACATCTGTGCTTACCGCTGAAAAAACCGGCGGACAAGATCCGAATACCAGCAAATCCAGTTT
>JAUILB010000314.1 GCA_030432815.1 Alphaproteobacteria bacterium
GGTACGGTTGATGTTGAATGGCAAATTTCGCAAAATGAAAATTTCGCTGATATCACAGCAAGTGGCGTATTTAATACGGATGCTGACCGCGATTATACGGTAAAAGTTGATGCCACCGGTTTGCGGGATGGCCAGAAATATTTCTACCGTTTCAGGGTTGGTGACATAATGTCACAGACCGGAGAAACCAGAACATTGAAGGCTAATGGAACAGATCCGATAAATCTGGCTGTGGCATCATGCTCCAATTATCCGTGGGGGTATTTCAATGGCTATCGCCACATAGCTGAAAATGGCCCGTTTGATGCGGTTCTGCATTTGGGTGATTATATTTATGAATATCCGGTGGGGACTTACCAGTCGCCAATAGCGGAAGAAATGGGAAGACTGGTCGATCCGCCACATGAAATAATTAAAATTGAAGATTACAGACGTCGTTACGCGCTTTATCGGTCTGACGAAGATCTACAGGAAGTACACAGAAAATATCCGTTTATCTGTGTCTGGGATGATCATGAATTTGCCAATAATGCTTATGCTGTTGGTGCTGAAAATCATAGCGATGAAGAAGGCGACTGGCAGCTTCGCCGCCGTGCAGCAACAAAAGCATATATGGAATGGATGCCCGTTCGTATTTCTGACACAGAACTTCCTACGGTGCGTTCATTTAATTTTGGCAAACTGGTGACGCTGGCGATGCTGGATACACGTGTTGTGGGGCGTGAACGTCCACTTGAATATGGCCGTGATGTTGAGATAATCAATGTTGATGGTGAGGAAATACCGGATTATGCGTCCTTTCATGAAAGACTGGAAACAGAGGAAAGATCCCTGATAGGGACCGAACAGGAAAAGTGGTTGGATCAAACACTGGCATCATCAGCGGCGAACGGTATTCCGTGGCAAATTCTTGGTCAGCAAATCATAATGAGCTACCGGCCCGAACCTCCTTTATCATCTGTATTTACGCCGGAAGAAATCAATAGTTTTCCTGAAGGGGAAAAGCGTAGTATGTATGTAGCAGAAAATTTTGGGGGGTATTATAATCCGGATGCATGGGACGGATATCAACCAGCACGCAGGCGTGTGTTTGATATGCTTGAAAAGCATGCCGGTAACCCGATTGTCCTGACGGGCGACACGCATTGCGCTTGGGGCATGGCGCTTACAGATAAAATGGACGGAAAACATTATGGTGCCGAGTTTGCGGTGCAGGGTATTACGTCACCAGGACGTGGTTACCGTATTCCCAAGGTTGATGAGGTGGTACAGGCATATTATGATTTTCTTCCACATATGGCTTTTGCAAATATTCATGAACGCGGATATTTGACGCTCAATATTAATGAGCAGGAAACAATTGCAAGCTGGCATATGCTATCAACGGTAGAAAGCAAGAATTATACTGTCACAAAACGCAAATCACTTAGATATGCAAAGGGTGATGTGGACGATGGACAGGTAAGGCTGGAGGATGTAACATCCTGATTCTTTTTAATATCAGGAATGAAGAATGCTTAAAAAACTGGCGTTTATAATATTTTATCTTGGGCATACGGCTTTATATGCCCAGGGAATGGAAACACTTGAACAATATACTTCATTTCTGAATAGCATTCTTGAACAGGAACCAACTACAGAAGTGACGGCTGAATTTTATCAACGGTCCTCTGCATTCTGGAGACCCAATAAAATTGATTATAATAACCGGCCGGATGTCTACAGAAATGCCATGGCACTTTATCATCAGGGGCAGGAAAAGTTTCCAAGGGTTCGGGACATAAAAATTGACCGGTTTGAAGATACAATTGAACGCTTCAGACGATTTGATAACCGTAATAAAATGCCGGAAAATCCAATATTATTTGTCGGAAGCTCCAGTATTGTTTTTTGGGAAACAGCTAATTCATTTCCTGAATATCCGGTAATAAACCGCGGATTTGGTGGTGCGAGCCTTCCTGAAGTGATGTATTATTATGATGATGTTATCAAACGGCATAACCCGTCTATGATGGTCGTTTATTGTGATATTGATGTGGAAGGGGGTAAGTCACCGGAATTTGCGGTGAATGCATTTAAACAACTGGTCGCAAAAATAGAGCAGGACTTCTCAGACATTCCGATCCTGATCTTGTCTATGAAGCCGACTTTGGTTGATGATATACTCGGCAGGGATGTCCGTGCTAACAAGCTGATTACAAATCAACAATTGATTGAATATGCGGGATCGAAAGATAACGTTCATTATGTTGATATTACGACACCGATGATTGTGGATGGAAAGCTAAGAAGTGATATTTTTATTGATGATGGAATGCATTTAAATCCTCTTGGTTATACACTTTGGGATCCCGTACTCAAACAAAAAATTGAGAGTATTACCAGGGAATAATGTGGCAAAAAAGATAGACGAAAATTTCAAACCAAGTGAGGAACAAATGGCCCTGTGGCCGGATGTTTCAGGGAATGATGTTAACGGACTTGGTGAAACAGAAATTCGCCCTCCCAGCCCCATATACTGGCAGACGCCGGAGCTAACACCTTTTGGCCCATTGATGCAGTTTTTTGTTGATCACGCCCCGCAGGATGAGTTGCTATATAGAACGCAAATACAAACGGATGAAATTCGCCGCAGGAAAGTAGGACCAAAATCCGAAAAAAAACAGACCAAAAAACCCACAGAATGGTCGGAACTTATTAAAGAGGTAGGCATTAACGCGGGTGCGGTTGCAGTTGGTATTACACGGTTAAAAACCGAATGGATTATCGATAGTTTTGAAATCCCTTATGATAATGTTGTGACGATTGGCGTAGCAATGGATTTTGAGAATCTCAAAACGGCACCCGAAGTTCAATCCGCCGCAGAAGTGATCAAACAGTATGGTCGCGCCCATTTGGTGACACTTGCCATTGCATCATGGATTCGCGAACAGGGATGGAATGCTGTTTCTTACGGGGGTTCAAACAATGTGCCTATTTTGCTGATCCCACCAGCACTTGAAAGCGGTCTTGGTGAACTTGGCAAACATGGTTCACTTATTAATCGTGAAAGCGGTTCGGTGCTCAGACTGGGTGGTCTTGTGACTGATATGCCGCTTGAATTTGATGTGCCGGATCATTTCGGACTTGACGATTTTTGCTTAAATTGCAAAGCATGCCAGACCGCCTGCCCCCCACAGGCAATATATCCAACCAAACAAATGGTCCGTGGAAAGGAAAAATGGTATGTGGATTTTGATAAATGCCTGCCATATTTTAATGAACGCACGGGTTGTGGTATATGCCTTGCTGTTTGTCCCTGGAGCAGGCCAGGCGTCCCACAAAATCTTGTTAAAAAACTCGCTAAAAAGTACTTATGAATTGAATTTTGCCCATAAATTCGGGATCTCTTTTGTCAGACCTTAATCGTTAGAATTAAAATCGCGGCAATGAATACGGGAATAGCAAAAACGGCAAATAAGGCATACATTCCAACATTAAGGGCTATCAGATATCCCGCTATGACTGGCGCCAAGATCGCTC
>JAUILB010000315.1 GCA_030432815.1 Alphaproteobacteria bacterium
AACCAAACATTGTGCGCGCGACAATGTAAGCGATCCCCACAATGACGAAAGTCCCAAGATAGCTTGCGATATTATCGCGCGTCATCACACGGATCGTGTAACTGATAAGCGCCGGAATACCGATCGAAAGAACAAGAAAAGTGATCATCCCCACGAATGTTACGTCTCCCACATCCTTCGCTTGCGCATAGGCCACAGCGGGAAAAAGCATTATAAATGTCGAAAGTAACTTTGTCATAACGCACCATAGCGAGACACGCTCATTATGGCAATTGTTTGATCTGAGTTTGAGCAGAAAAAATCTTAGTTAATGCCCCTGCAAAAATACTCAACATAATAAAATCCAAAAATAGAAGAAGAAAGCCCAAAGGGTAACCAAGAAGCATCCCGATAAACATGACTTTATTCATTAAGCTCTGATCAGTCAAATCTATACTTCTTGTATAACTTAAAAATACTTCATTGATTTGCTCACTTACCCAACCTGGGATAAAAACCGCGATGTAAAATAGTCCGTACAGAATGATAATTGAAGCGAGGTTACCTTCATTAAAAAACTTCAATCCATTTTTAAGACAATCAATTATAGACGAACCTTGCTCAAGCAAATTATATATCCCGATTGCAAATAGCAACATCATTATATTCCAGACAATATGGTCATATAACAAAGTGAGCCAGTCATAATCGAGATAATCAAACAAATAGTAAAAACAAATATTTAGGATTGAAAAAAATACTACCAAGGAGATGATTCCTTTAAATCTAGCAGTAAAAGCAGTTAATATATCCTTTGGCAGGACATACTTTATTCTTGTTTGCAAAAAAACCACTAGTACCATCAAAACAATGAGAAAGTTACCATAAACTTCACTAATAAAATGAGTAACCACAAACTGTCCAGACCATAAGAGGCGCCCTATCTCTCCCTCAGGGGCGTAGCCGCCAAAATATGAGTTTGCCGCATAAGCATAAACTGCAACCAATAAATTATACAAAATAAACAGAAGTAAACCGTAGATAATGACACCTAGCCAAGACTTTCCTAATCTAATTGGTGTAAATAAAGAATATTTAAGTATCTCCCCCAAACTGTACCTCTATATCCGTTTTAAAAAGCGTGGAAAACGACTTGTAAATCCGTCGCCAATGAATGAAATCTGCCTGTCATCGGCTTTGTTCGGTTCCTGACTTAATTTTTCCACCTGATCAAGTAGGAGTTGCTGGAGCTGCGCATTATTAAGTCCACGATGTTTTAATGATATAATCACTTTAGCAAGTTCAAACCGCGCATCTTGATCATTTGAGAGTTCAAGTTCCACATGGGCGTTATCTTCAATAAATGTCCCGGCGCGCCCTGCGCCGCGCACGATCCTGTCGGCTTCCAGCATTTTATATGCCTTTGCCACCGTGTTGGGATTAATCATCAGATCTCCGGCTAATTGCCGAACAGTTGGTAGAGCCTGCCCACCCTTAAGCGTCCCTGATTGCACGGCTTCTCTGATCTGCCGGACAATTTGCGCATAAACCGCTTCTGATGATGTAGTGTTAATCCCAATTTTCATGAAATAATATATATACTATATTGTACTATGTTTCAATAATACAAATCGGAAATTTTTTGCTATAATCAGATAGAGTTCGTTAGGTTAATCCAGTTTGGATTCCAGATATTCATAGAGGATCGGTTTGCCATAGTGATAAGCCGCATGCGCAACGGCAGAGCCAATAGCAGCAGGGAATACCAACAGGAATATTTCAACAATAAGTTCGCTGCCTTCAATTTCAATGCTGACAAAATGGCCGACTAAAACAATAAAAATTCCGATGATATATGTACCGACATAGGAGATCACATTGTCCCGCGTATAGATACGCAGGAACATACTTATCGTAAAACATGTTATAAAGCTCACGAACGCGAGAAAAAACATAGAAAACTCCCATTACAAAATAAAATACTCACTACGTACCATTATAGCACCAAAATCACTTTAGATACAAGGGGCTATATAATTCATGGTTAATGCATTGGGGCGCAATAATTTTTAGTTCCCTTATGAAACATTCACTGCTTTATCCGACTACCGGGAACAATGAATTCCAGTCGGATGCCACTTGGTTCATACACCATCATGTGTGTTGTTGGGCCAGGTCCCAAAAACTCCGGCGGGAATTCTATCCTGATATTTTCCATATCCTTTATACGGCTATGAAGCGCATGAAGTTTTTCAAGGCTTTCAACGGTAATTGCAAGATGATGAAGACCTACATTTTTCCGTCTGTGAAATGGCGTTGCGGTTTCCGGATCCTCCACCTGCCAGAGTGTTACCATCATTTGGTCATTTGCAACAAATACAGATGGATAGTCCGGCTCACCACCAACTTCCTGCCAGCCCAGAACATCCACAAAAAAACTGACACTTTCATCAAGCTTCGTGACCGCAAGGCCAATATGATTAAGTCCTTCTGTCCCATACGGGTTATCCTGTCCTAATGCGCCCTGTGACAGAATAAACGACAAACAAATGATTTTAAAAAACCTGCCCATAATTATTCCTCAATTTAAAAAGAAACCACTATGACGGGCGAACATAAAAAATCAAATAACGATTTTGTGAAGCATCTTGTTTTCAAAGCGAACAACAAAGCTCAACATTTTCATTGTATCGGTATGACCATGCAGTTAAGGTAAAAGCATGAAAACATTACTTAAATCATCCATATTGTTTATTGCTCTGATAGTTCAAGGCTGCGGTGATGATGCCACAAATGATGGTGCATACGAATATGGCGCCCTTAAATCTGATCCGCCCATGCCGCCTTTAACATATGAATGGTCACACCCTGATTGCCCCTTCACCGCGAGCTTTCCAGGTGAGCCGGAAGTGGAGGAATTCATCGATGAAAATGGTGACAAGGAAATTATAGTGCAATATTTGGGCGATAACTATGCCTATCAGACTTCCTGCGATCTCGATCGCCTTGAAGCTGGAACAGTATTGAACACTGAAATACTTGATTATTATGTGGAGCAAACATGGACTTCTAATGATATCATAAATATTCAAATAATTGACTTTGAAAAAAGTATATTCAGCAATTTACCACATGCGGTGTTTCACTATACAGATTCTGTAAAAGCTGAACGAAGTGTATCTGGAAACTCTTTGATATTTTACCATACTACTACTTTATTTACGTCTTCAGTAAGTTATCTAAGTGAACAAAACAAAGGTTCCAATGGTGCTGAATTTTTTGAAACCGTAAAATTAAAATAATTATTTCCAGTACCCTTAAACCATTTGTATATTTCTTTATCATTTATAAGGGCGTCTACAGCTGATTTTTATTCGATTTCAGTTTTTCTTTTAAGTTGCATATAATATTCCCGTTGATAAAGTATCAGCATGCGCAACTTACTTAAATCATCCATATTGTTTATCGCGTTGATAGTTCAAGGCTGCGGTGATGATGCCACAAATGACGGAACGTATGAA
>JAUILB010000013.1 GCA_030432815.1 Alphaproteobacteria bacterium
GTGCAAGTTCAAGCTTAATAGTACCTGAAACCTGCTTCATCGCCTTAACCTGTGCAGAAGAACCCACACGGGAAACAGAAAGACCAACGTTAATCGCCGGACGGATACCCTGATAGAAAAGCTCAGTTTCAAGGAAAATCTGACCATCGGTGATGGAAATCACATTTGTTGGAATATATGCGGACACGTCACCCGCTTGTGTTTCAATCACCGGAAGTGCTGTCAGCGATCCGTTACCAGCAGCATCACCCATCTTCGCAGCACGTTCAAGCAAACGTGAATGAAGATAGAAAACATCCCCCGGATACGCTTCACGTCCAGGAGGACGACGCAGAAGAAGTGACATCTGACGGTAGGCAACAGCCTGTTTTGAAAGGTCATCATGAACGATAACCGCGTGCATCCCGTTATCGCGGAAAAACTCCCCCATCGCTGTACCAGTATATGGTGCAAGGAACTGCATAGGTGCAGGCTCTGACGCCGTCGCCGCAACCACAATTGAATATTTCATTGCGCCACGGTCTTCTAGTGTCTTAACGATCTGTGCAACTGTTGAACGTTTTTGGCCAACCGCTACATAAATACAATATAGTTTCTTGCTTTCGTCATCGCCTTCGTTAACTTCTTTCTGGTTAAGGAAAGCGTCAATCGCAACAGCCGTTTTGCCTGTCTGGCGGTCACCAATGATCAGCTCACGCTGACCACGGCCAACAGGAACGAGCGCATCAATCGCTTTAAGACCTGTTTGCACAGGTTCATGTACAGATTTACGGGGGATAATACCAGGTGCTTTTACTTCTACACGACCACGTTTTACATCCTTGATCGGGCCTTTGCCGTCAATAGGATTTCCCAAAGCATCAACAACCCGTCCAAGCAGGCCTTTACCAACCGGCACGTCCACGATAGACCCAAGGCGCTTGACTGTATCCCCTTCTTTAATATCACGGTCAGAACCAAAGATCACAACACCAACATTGTCAGCTTCAAGGTTCAAAGCCATTCCACGGACATTACCAGGGAATTCAACCATTTCACCAGCCTGTACATTGTCCAGACCATATACACGGGCAATACCGTCACCAACTGATAGAACCTTACCAACTTCTGATACTTCTGCTTCGTCACCGAAATTAGCAATCTGTTCTTTCAAAATCTTGGAAATTTCCGCTGCACGGATGTCCATTATCCAACCTCTTTCATTGTTGCTTCAAGATTAGCAAGTTTTGTTTTAAGTGAGCTGTCAATCATGCGGGAACCGATGCGAACAACCATGCCTCCTAGCAGGTCCTTATCCACTTCCGTTTCCACATTGACATCACTTCCAACCATTGATTTTAGCTTGGCGCTTAAAGCATCAAGCTGTTTTTTGTCAAGCTTATGAGCCGTGACGACAGATGCATTTACCTCACCACGGTGATGAGAAAGCATTCTGTTGAATTCATGTATAATATTACTTAGTTGATCAAGTCGGCGATTTTCTGTTACGACGCCGATGAAATTTTTAACTGTTTTTGAAAAGCCCGCTGATTTTACCATTTCATTCATTGCTAGCATCTGGTTCGCTCGGGAAATAATAGGGCTTGTCGTAAGCGCTTTTAGTTCGGCGCTATCATCCAGAAGCGCATTTAAAGCATTTAATTCTTCCTCGACATTGTCCAGCAAATTGCTTTCTTCAGCAAGTTCGAACAACGCTACAGCATAACGACCAGCAAGACCAGAGAGCGAAATATTTTCAGACGCAATGTTTTCTGCTTTTTCAGATGACACCTTTATGTCTTCCTTTTTTGTTTATGAACAACTCTCACCCGGAATCATTCTTATGGTAAAAAACAACCAATTTATACCCTCATTTTCCTTTAAAAGTCCCGAAATTTCATATTTTTTCCGAGTAAAAAAAGAGCATAAATTACCAATAGTCGCGCGATACCTAGCACAGTGTTTCACATACTGCAAGAAGGCAATTTACCGTTCTTGGCTTTTTTCTATTTTTCCCTTAATTTTTAAGCAATCATTCATAGTTAATTTATCATTTCCGGTCATAATTAGAACATAAGTATCGGCTGTTATGTCCATCACGCATCTTATAATGCATTGAGATAAAATAAAAAAATCTGGCCCATATTGAGCGATAGAAAAGAAGAGGTATTTTATGGGTGATTTTGTCATCTATCAGACAAAAAAAATCGATGAAACTGGTCATCGGGCTATTCTTGATACATTGTCTGTTCAGGGATCGAACAATCCAAAAATCATTAAAGATGATTCTTATAATATTCTGATTTATGAAAAAAATACTGCACCGGTCGAAAATTATTTTAAAAATCAATTAGGCGATTATTGCGCTTCCAGCGGGTGTTTCTTTTATAAAGGTAAAAACGGTAAGAAGGCATTAAAGTCATTTCTGGATGATTTTGACCCAGACAAATATTCGCCAATTGGCTTCATGGGCGTATTCACTCTAATCGTAAAAAAATTAGGCCGGCTTTTCCTGATCACCGACCCCATGGGGGCATCGCGCATTTTTCACAATGTTACCATGACACTCTGGAGCAGTTCATTTCTGACAGTGGCAAAAAATACACCTGGACTGACACCGGACCCTCAAGGGATCTATGAATATGCCTTCCAGGAAACAACTTACGGCGAAAACACGCCATTTAATGAAATTAAAATGGCTGACAGTTTTTCCATATTTGAATTTGATCCTCACAGCGTTAAAAAAATATCCAAAAATCTTCCTGTAAATTTCGACATCACCAACCAGACGTATGATGAACTGATTGAAGAGCACGCCGATCTATTAGAAGGGCAAATGAAAAATGTTGTTTCATCTTATGGATCGCGTATCGCAACGGCACTTTCCGGTGGTTATGATTCACGGTTAATGCTGTCGCTTGCTTTTAATACAGGCATCACACCTGACGTTTATGTCTATGGTACTGATAACAGTCCCGATGTGTTAGTTGCCAAATCAATTGCGGCTGGTGAGAACTTTGAAATAAATCATATTAATAAAGCAAGACATCCTAAACCCAATCCGGATCAATATGCTGAAATTGTAAAGGATAATTTTTACGCCCTTGATGGTTATCCAGGCGAAAGTATATTTGATTTTGGGGCCAATATGGCGACGCGCCGCGAGCGGGCAAAAAATAATACATTAATCCTTAATGGTGGTGGCGGTGAAATATACCGCAATTTCTTTTACCTGCCGGATGGGGAGTATACTGTCGATCAGCTTCTGGATGTTTTTTATCGCCGTTATACACCTGATTTATGTACCGGAAGGTTTGAAGAATTTATTTACCGTGACAACCTGAAACGTAAAATCACGCGCGCGCTTGGGCTAAAAAATGAAAAAATGACCCGTACACAATTTGAATATGCCTATCCGGGTTTCCGGCTACGTTACTGGACGTCCCGTGACAATAGTAATAACAACCGGATTGGAAGCTATCTTACCCCGTTCATTTGTTACGAAACCATAATGGCCGCCCTTAAAATGCCGCTGGAATTTAAAACTCATGGCCGTTTCCAGGGAGATTTAATTAATCGTATCCATCCGAAACTTGCGTCCTACACTTCGGATTACGGCTATCCTTTTGATGAACCTGTCCCATTTTTGAAAAAAATAAAAAATAATACAACAATTCACCGACCCATTTGGTTGCGTCGAAACAGTTATGCTATCCAGCATAAATTTAAAAAACTAGAGCTACAAGAAGCCCTTAGTGATAAATATATGGTCGCTGCAATGCCCTCCGGGAATTCACTGATGGCGCAATATTTCAATTTTTCGGAGATTAACGACGCCGCCCTTTTCGGGCGTGTTCTTACCCTTGAATATCTCTTCAAGCAAATCGGCCTTTAATAAAAACTGTAAGGATCAATATCGATCTGAATTTTTACACTGGGCTGAGAAGGAAGTTGATCCAACCAGTGACGAATTTCATTTTGCAAATTCACATTTACGTCTGCTTTAACCAGAAAACGGTAGCGATATTTACCGCGCAGGTAGGAAAGCGGGGCGGGTACTGGTCCCAGAATTTTTAAATTTTTCGAATGCGGTGCTTTTGAGGCCAACGCTTTGTTCGCACCGATCACTTTATTTTTATCCGGGCCCGATACAATAAGTGATGCGAGCTTCCCAAATGGCGGGAGATTCTGTGATTCACGCGATGCAGCTTCCCGTTCCAGAAATAAATCCTTATCCCCGGAAATAAGTGCCTGTAGCACCGGATGATTTGGTTGATAGGTTTGAAAAATAACCCGTCCGGCATGTTCAGCACGACCGGCACGACCCGCCACCTGTTCAAGTTGCTGCCATGTTCGTTCTGCTGCCCGTGGATCAGCACCGGACATACCAAGATCGGCATCAATGACACCTACAAGAGTCAACATGGGAAAATGATATCCTTTGGTAACAATCTGGGTTCCGATGATAAAATCAACCTCATGACGTTCAATACTTTCTATCATTCTTTTTAAAGCTTTTGACGAGGATATTTCATCGCTGGACATTACCGCAAGACGGGCGTCTGGAAAAAGAGTTGCTATTTCTTCCGCAACCCGTTCCACGCCGGGGCCAACTGGCACGAGGCTATTTTCTGCTTCACACTGCGGGCAGATTTCCGGTTTATGGCGCCTAAACCCACAATGATGACATTCAAGCCTGTTAAACTGGCTATGTTCCACAAGCCATGCTGAACAGTTGGGGCATTCCATTCTGTGTCCACATGACCGGCATAACGTCAAGGGCGCATATCCACGACGGTTAAGATAAAGAAGTGATTGTTCACCATTTTTATAATTTTCGTTAAGAGCATCGCGTAAGGTTTCACTGATCCATGATCCATGCTTAAGCGGCTCCGCTTTCAAATCGACACTCATCATATCAGGCAGTTCCGCCGGACCGTGACGTTCCCCAAGATAAAGCCAGTCATACTTGCCACTTTCAGCGTTAATCAATGTTTCCAGGGATGGTGTTGCGGACGCAAGAACCACGGGGCAATTCATCTGCTTGGCCCGTACGACCGCCATATCACGGCCATTATACATCACCCCTTCATCCTGTTTGAAGGTGGTTGAATGTTCTTCATCAACGATAACCAGTTTTAAATGTTGAAATGGCAGGAAAAGTGCTGAACGCGCGCCAACAATAACCCTGGCCTCACCACGTATTGTCGCCCACCAGACCCGCCTTCTCTGGGCAGGTGTCATTTCTGAATGCCATATTGCAGGTTCGGCGCCAAATCGTTCCCTGAAACGTTCAAGCCATTGTGTCGTGAGGGATATTTCAGGAACCAGAATCAGTATTTGGGCCACATTGTCACGAAGTGCTTCCGCAATGGATTCAAAATAAACTTCAGTTTTACCGCTTCCTGTTACCCCTTCCAATAGCACGGCTTTAAAGATTCCTTTTCGTTGCTGCTGGACAATATGTTCCGCTGCCTTGCTTTGTTCACCTGATAATATAGCGCGCTTAAGCCCGATGTCCGGCTTTAAAAAATTTTCTTCGCCACTTACTTCAACCGAAATAAGCTGTCCTGCCTTGATCATGCCGCGTACAACACCTTCGCCGACCGCCGCAATCTCACACCATGATTTCACAGTCAGTGGCATATTGCCAACAGCAGTTTCCTTAATGCGGGTACGCGCAGGAGATAATTTATCCGGCAATTCACTTGCAAGTTTGTAAAGCGTTTTCTTTTTTGGCTTATCGAACTTTCGTGGCACACTTAACGCCATCTTAAGCACTGAACCAAGTGGGGAGAGAGTATAACCTGCAACCCAGGATATAAATTTCATCAGGCTTTCCGGCAAAGAGGGCAGATCCGTTTTTCTGATTACATATTTCAGCTTGTCTAGTGGGACATCACTTTCTTCCGGATTACTGTTCCAGACTACGCCCTGAACTTCCCGCCCGGAAAGCGGAACAGTGACAAAATCACCTTCCCGTAGTATTAATTCTTCAGGTACAAGATAATCCAGCACACCGCTTAATGGCAGTGGTAATAATACCTGAATTCTGTAGTTCGGAAGTAGTTCTGACAATAGCTTGTGCCTTAAGGAGTTTTTATTTGCGCCTACATTATCGCAATATACCCTTGCACAAAAGACGAAATAAATGCACAAAAGGCAAATGCGGTTTTACTTAATAAACTAAACACTGAAGGATCACAAAATATGAAGTTTTTTATCGATACAGCCGAGATTGAAGAAATCAGACCTCTGGTGGAACTGGGTCTTGTGGATGGTGTGACCACCAATCCATCCCTTATCCTGAAATCCGGACGCGATATTATCGAAGTGACAAAAGAAATCTGTGATCTGGTTGATGGCCCTGTAAGTGCGGAAGTCGCCGCCACCGATTATGAAACAATGGTTCGCGAAGCTGCAGTGCTTTATGACATTGCAGAAAATGTTTGCCTTAAGGTTCCGATGACACCGGACGGTCTAAAAGCTTGCAAGCATTTTTCCGATCAGGGAAAAATGGTCAATGTAACTTTATGTTTTTCAGCAAGTCAGGCGCTACTTGCAGCGAAAGCCGGCGCAAGCTTCATTTCACCCTTTGTCGGTCGCCATGACGATGTCGGTCATGATGGCATGGCACTGATTGCCGATATCCGTACTATTTATGACAATTATGATTTTAAAACCGAAATTCTTGTCGCCAGTACCCGTCATAATCTTCATATCCTTGACAGTGCGCTGATCGGTGCGGATGTAGCGACTATTCCGCCGAAAGTGGTCCATCAGCTTTTCAAACACCCCCTTACCGATAGCGGCCTTGCAGCATTTGTTGCGGACTGGGAAAAAACAGGACAATCCATAACAGGCTAAGTCATGACCAGCAAAAAAAAGGAAATTGAGGATATTGATCCATCAGTCATTAAAGACTATCTGAAACGACACCCGGATTTTCTTGTTGAAAACCCGGAATTATTTTCTGTGCTTACGCCGCCTGATCGATCCACTGATGATGAAATAGTTGATTTTCAGGCTTTAATGATTGAAAAAATAAAATCAAACATTCAAGAATTAAAATTCAGCCAGGGACATCTGATTGATACATCCCGTAACAACCTGACAACACAGGTTCAGGTTCATGAAGCGGTTCTCAGTCTTCTGGACATTCATGATAGTTCGCAGCTGGGCCATATTGTTACGCAGGACTGGGCCGATAATCTGCATATTGACGTGATCCGCATATGTTTTGAAAAGGATCACTCAATAACCGTTCCAGACCTTAAGGAAATCTCACGGCTATCAAAAGGATGTGTTGATGAATATCTGGGCAAGGACGATATCGTTCAGCTTCGTGGCAATGTAGAAGTTTCTGAAGAAATATTTGGCCCCGCAAAATCCCTGATCAAGGCAGAAGCACTTGTAAAACTTCCTGAAACTGAACATAATCCGCCTGGCATCCTTGCCTTTGGCAGTCGGGACGCGGATATGTTTTATCCGGGACAGGGAACTGAACTTCTGCGATTTCTTGGAAAATCATTTCATAAATGCCTGATCCAATGGCTCAAGAGACAAAATTAGATAATCATTTATATCCCGCATTGCGCCCGGTTATTAATCGCTGGAGTGATTATCTGGTTTCAGAAAAACGTGTCTCAAAACACACGCACGAAGCCTACATACGTGATATTTGTTTTTTTCTGTCTTTTATACGTGATCATTTGGGCGCATCACCTACAAAACGCGCACTTGAAAAACTAAACCCCGCAGATTTCAGAAGTTATCTGGCATCACGCCGCCGGGACGGCCTTTCACCCGCCAGTATGGCGCGTTCTTTTAGCGCCGTTCGTTCATTTTTTAAGTATTTAAGAAAATCGGGCGAACTTGAAAATGATTCCATAAACGCAGTTAACAGCCCAAAACTGAAAAAACGAATGCCACGGCCAATAAGCGAAGATGCTGCAAAACGCACTATAAATGAAGTGGGTAACTTTGCCAAAGAAGCTACCAATGACTGGATAGCACTGCGTGACATTGCAGTGCTGACCTTGCTTTACGGTTGTGGTCTTCGAATTTCGGAAGCATTAAGCCTAAATGTTGGGGATCTTGATAAAGGGGATATTATGACCGTACGCGGTAAAAGGGATAAGGAACGACTTGTACCGCTTCTTCCGGCAGTGGTGGAAGCCGTTGAAAATTATATCCGGGCATGCCCTAAAAAACTCTCCCCGGGCGATGCTTTATTTATCGGTGTCCGTGGAAAACGCCTTAACGCAAGAAATGTTCAACTTGCTATGCAAAAGGTCCGAATTGCCCTTGGTCTGCCCGCATCCGCCACGCCCCATGCACTTCGGCATAGCTTTGCAACACACCTGCTTACGGCCGGTGGTGATCTGCGTACCATTCAGGAGCTTCTTGGTCATGCGGATCTTTCGACAACACAGCATTATACAGATGTGGATACAGCTTATCTGATGGATGTATATAACAATGCTCATCCATCTGCTAAAAAGTAAATATAATGAAATGGCTTAACCATTTCGTGCGATGCTTCTTGCAATAATTGACTTAATTAAATACCTTTCAGTAAATAATTTTAAGAAATCGCCTCAAAAAAGCGTCAGGGAGTATATTTATGAGAAGCCTAGCAGCTGTTTTTTCGACATTAATGATATTTATTTTAAGCCTGTTTATGGCAAGTACAGCATTCGCAGCGAATTGCAGCAATGCCCCGGATATGCTTGACGAAATCCTTCAAAGGGGAAAAATAAGAATCGGATGGATTAATTCAAAACCCTTTCAATATAGAAATGAACGGGGTGAGCTAGAAGGAGCATTCGTAAATGCCGGAAATATGTTGGGTGAAGAACTTCTGAAAGTGGAAGTGGAATGGGTTGAAGCGAAATGGGATACATTTATCGCCGGCTTACAATCCGGTAAATATGATATTGTCATATCAAATGTCGCACGCAGACCAAATAGAGCAGTATCAGCATGGTTTACCAAACCAATCGTTATCGGATCGCAAACTTTTCTGGTGCGTAAAGACCGCAATATAAAAAATCTGGCTGATATTGACCAAGACGGAAATAATATCATCGTTCGCCTAGGCAGTGCTGCTCATATTACATATACAGAAAATGATCCTGAATTCTTTAAGCATGCAACCATCCGCTCACTTGCACCACCCGCTTTACCCGAACAGGAAGTCGCAAGCGGCCGCGCAATTGCAATGGGTGCTGGATCTGTTGAAACCCAGCAGATAGCCCGTGCAAATTCGGACTGGGCAGAAGTCGTTGTACTACCTGAATCACCAAGATCAGTTGGTGCCGGTTTCGTTATGCCCCAATGCCAGCATAACCTGCTGCACTACATGAATACATTTGTAGACACACTTATCGAAACGCAATTTATGACCAAACAGGCTGAACTTTATCCGGATATTGTCCTTGATTCAATTGTTGCACCCACAACACTTATTGGGGATCTTTCCAGATAGTATAATATGGACTTTGAATTTCGATTTGATATCGTCTGGAATAACTTTCCCCTTCTTCTTGAGGGGATTGAAACCACTATAGTTTTATCACTACTGACAATGGTTCTTGGCACAATTATTGGACTTTTTGTTGCAATAATAAGATTGCGAGTCCGTCGGATATTCGCAGTGCCGCTTATTATATATGTCGAAGTATTCCGTGGCACCCCGGGACTTATTCAGATTGTATGGATATATTACTGCTTGCCGATCGTCACGGGGCTTCAGCTTGATGCACTTACGTCACTTGTAATTGCAATGGCCCTTAATGTTGGGGCTTATCTGTCCGAAGTATTCCGGGCAGGCATTCAAGCCGTGGATAAGGGACATATTGAAGCCGCCACAGCATTGGGTTACCGCCCCGCCCAGATAACAAGACGGGTTGTGGTTCCCCAGGCCGCCTATCGTATGATCCCGGCAATCGGTAATGTTTTTGTATCAGCAATTAAACTGTCATCTTTATGTTCTGTGCTGGGCATGGCAGAACTTATGTACCAGGGACAGATTATCATCGCCAACTTCTTCAGACCAATTGAAGTGTTCACAGTTGTTGCAATGATTTATCTTCTGATGGCTTATACAACATCCCTCTTTATGATGTATCTCGAATGGAAGCTTGCCTGGATCAAGCGCGAAGATATGACCTTATGGCAAAGGTTCAAACACATCAGCCATGCATCCTTTAGCCTTAAACCACAAGGGGATGTATAATATGAACCAAGCTGCAATTGAAATTAAGGGTCTGCACAAATCCTTTGGCTCCCTTGATGTATTAAAGGGCATTGACCTGACCGTTAAAACTGGCGAAGTCATATGTCTGATCGGGTCATCCGGATCCGGAAAATCAACACTCCTAAGATGTATCAATCAATTGACCGTTCAGGAAAAAGGAACAATCCTTGTTAATGGGGAAAATATTGGCCCGGCTAATGATGAAAACAGCAGAGATAAAAAATTAAGCAATGCCGAAATTGCACGGCAGCGAAGCCGGGTAGGCTTTGTATTTCAGCAATTTAACCTTTGGCCGCATCGCACCGTGCTTGGTAATGTTATGGATGCGCTGCTTGTTGTCAAAAAAATGGACCGCGCACAGGCTAAGGAAATCGCAATAGCACGGCTTGAGGAGGTTGGCCTTGCGGACTGGAGCGAGGAATACCCGTCTACACTTTCAGGGGGGCAGCAACAGCGTGTCGCTATTGCCCGAATGCTTGCGATGGAACCTGACGTCATGCTGTTTGATGAACCAACATCAGCACTGGACCCCGAACGGGTTGCAGAAGTTATTGACGTCATGAAGTTACTGGCCAAGAAAGGCCATACGATGATTATTGCCACCCATGAAATGAATTTTGCCCGCGATACGGCTGACAGGGTTATTTTTATCGATGAGGGCGTTATCGTTGAGGAAGCCCCCGCCAGGGAATTTTTCACTGCGCCCAAAACTGATCGGCTTAAAAGTTTCCTTAACCGATTGAGTGTTTAAAAATGACAAATGACGCCCCTGAAAAAGCATTATGTGAATACGCCCATGCGCTGACAGCAGATGATATTGAAAGTGAAACCCAGCAATTTATTTCTCATTTAATATTTGATGCGATTGCGATTTCCATAGGCGCCTATGCCAGCGAACACCAGTCTGGAATGATCAACGAAAATATGGCTCTTGAAAATAATGATAACAAATCAGGATCAACTCTTTGGTCGGGCAGGGGTAAATTACCGGCCGATATAGCGGCACTTTGTAATGGCACATGGACAGAGATACTTGATTTCCAGGATGTGGTTGTCGATCCAAGAAATAATGGCCACCTTGGTGTAACCATTGTACCGGCAGCAATAGCGATAGCGGAACGTGAAAACAGCAGCGGTGCAGAAGTTATCGCCGCAATTACAGCCGGTCTTGAAGTATCCATCGCTGCGTTAAGGGCTGTTGGCCGCAATCATAGAAGTGACGGTAAAGGCTTTAGAACAACAAGTCTGGCTGCCCCGCTTGGTGCCGCGGTTGCCTGCGCGAAGCTGTTGTATTTAAACCCTGAAAAAATTTCAAATGCTATGGGTATTGCTGGTGCCTGTTCGCCTAACGGGTTGATGCCATCCCTTTCTGCGGCGAATGGATCATTCGGTATGGATAAAGACTGGGTAAATGGATTTACCGCTCAGCTTGCGGTAAATGCGGCTGACCTGGCAAAGCACGGAATGACCGCCAGCGATCGGGTAATTACGGGGGAAATGGGTATTGTCGCAAGCCATAGTCATGGGGACGGAATGCCATTAATGGTGCCCGAAAACGGCGCGCCAAACATAAAATATATTTCGCTTAAAAAATTCGCCGCCTGTTACGGGGTTCATAGCGCCATGGAAGCAGCATCAGAATTAATCAAAAACCATGATACGGATATCGAAGAAATTAAAAAGGTTGTTGTGCGTGTAAAACAGGATAGTGCCAAAACACTGGCAACGCGCAACATTACCAATCACATGGCGGCCCGCTTTAGTTTACCCTATGCAGTGGCTACAGCAATTATCAGACGTGAAAAGCTATCTATTCATGATTTTGAAGAACCCGCGATTTTTGATGAAAATGTCATAAATTTTATGAAACGTATAGAAATTCTTGCGGATGGGGAATTAACCCGTTTCCATCATGAAACCGGTGGTTTTCCCTCTATAGTGGAAATACATACACAAAGTGATGAATTTCAAAAAAGAATTGATTATCCAATCGGATCGTCAGAGCGGCCAATGAACTGGGATGATCTGATCTTTAAATTTGAGGAACTAACCAGTTCACATTTCAGTCGCGAACAAAGAAAAACGATTACTGAAAAAGCAATGAATTTGGCTAATCTTGATACTATATGTCAACTTACGGCATTGCTTGAAGTATAAAAAATACTTGTATTTGTGAATTATTATTTTCCGTCGAGTATTTCTTTCAGGGGCTTTAAATGTTTCTCATAAACCCGCCAACGTTCAACTGATGAATTATATATCGGGTTTCGAACTTGCGCCGCACTTGCTGTCCTGACAGTTGATCTTTGTTTATGGAAATCCAGCACTTTTTCCTGCCATTCAACTCCGATAAATTCTATCAGTTTCTCGGCAGTCGCCTTTAAATCATCTACCACTTCTTCATAACAAATATCAATAAACATGTCTTTTGGTAAAATGTTGCGCCAGTGTTTCATAAGATCGCTGTAGAAATTATAATAATTGCCAATCTCTTTCAAATCATATCCATAATGCAATGTTTCAATAAACAACCGGGTATAAATAGAAACGCAACAATCCATTGGATTTCGTAAAGTATTGATAATTCTTGCATTCGAAAGCGCATGTCCGATTATCCCCAACAAACGATAATTCCCAGGCATCTTATCAATAACAAATTTTGTATCCGCCCCCTTCTCACGTAAAGCAGCAATATACTCTGAGCCAATATTCTTATAATCCTGACCAGACAAAGCTGCAATTCCGTTTGGAAAATCATTGATATGTTTCTTGATAATTTCATTTAGTGCAGTCATTTCCCCCGCTGACGAAATATCATCATGACTGACAAGAATTTGTTCTATTAGAGTAGATCCGGAACGGGGCATACCGACTATAAAAATAGGGGTCGGTCCCTCGGGTTCCTTTTGATGTAAGTTATTTAAAAACACTTCAGGAAAACTTTGCTTTAAACCTTCATGAAATAGTCTCACCGCATTTTCATCATATTCAAATGTCGCTCTTTTTAGTGCGTTTCCCTTGTCATAATGCATGAAGGCTTCATCATATTTCCCGATGTCAGAAGCGGCTTTACCTAAAATAAATTCAAGCCTGATTTGGTTATCTTTCGTTAATCTTGAAGTATCCTTCGACAATGATTGCAGCTGAATAATATGCTCGTCATTTTTTTTATATGTTTTAAGGGCAGATAAATTATGATGGGCCTCTATATAATCTGGTGCCACTTTAATGGCCTTCTGCAAATGGGTTTTTGCAGCCTCTATATCACCTTCCGCAATTAAGATTGACGCCACATTATTTTGTGCCTGTACATTCCCGGGATCAATTTTGATTGCTTTGGTATACGCTTTTTTTGCTTCTTTTAAGTCACCTGCTCTTTCTAGTAATGAACCCAGATTATTATGGGCTGCGCCGAATTCTGGCTCGATCTTAATCGCTGCTCCGTAAGCATCAGCAGCACGGTCCAATAACCCTAAAGACATTGCCGTAAGCCCAAGAATGAAAAATGCCTTTGAATCTCTTGGATCCAGTTCCACTGCACGTTCGATAACATCAAGAGCTTCGTGCGCCTTGGCGGAAAACAAAAGTACTTCCGCCAGATCACGTTGGTATTGTGCATTGCTTGGGTTAAGTGATGCTGCACGCTTTAACATGGGAATAGCAATGTCATTTCGGTTTGCGTGGGCCGCTAGCTGTCCAAGTAAATGAAACGCCGGATGAAAACGATCATTCGCCGCTATGATATCACGACATAGCCTATCCGCTTCTGCAAATTTTCCTTCATTAGCAAGGCAAGCTGCCTTTTTTACTTTCTGTAGTAAATCCATAACAGCCGCTCATGCTATTCAATCGATTTTTTAAAATTAAAGGATGTGATGGTGAAACCTTCACGGAAATAAAATTTATGGGCCTGATCGCGCTGAACACCACTATCAAGCACAAGCTGTTTGATACCCTTTTTGCGGCAATATTCCGATAACCAATCAATCAACGCATGGCCAACGCCTTTTGATCGCTGACTACCATCACTCACCAGATCATCCACATACACCATCGGTCCGGTAAAAAGTCGTGTTTCGCGTCGAAAGAAAGCACATCCAAGGACGTTTTCATCTTCTTTGGCGGCAATCAGCTTACCGCCTTGACCCTCCATTTCCCGGATAAGGGCCAGATAGTCTTCTTCTGCGATATGCGGGCGAAGCTGGCTCATTACAGGGTAAGTCACCATAATTTCCTGATCAGAATTACATTCACTAATGTTCATGTTTATTCCTCATTTTATTATCAAATCATTGTTACTACATCATTTTGAAACTGCAAGTACCATGACTAAACTCTTCTAATACAAAATGCAAAAATTGCCAATATCATCGCAAATGCCCCTTCAACAACAAATTATGCCCGTTCAGCCATCCTGGTGTTGATCGTATATCTTCATACAATTTAAATTCTCCTATTCTTTACCCGAAATATGAAACCCAGCATAACGCCGTGAAGGATCAACGACATGACTAATAATTAGTCAATATTTACAGAAGAAAATTTCACATAATTTCGATCAGATAAATTTCAATGTTGAAGTTGGTTTCAATCAACTGGCCGTTCACCGTTAAAAATTGCTAATTGAGCTGCGAAAGCACGCTTGAAGGCAGGCCTTTCTTCGCCCCTCGCAACATAGGCAGACAGGTTTGGATATTTTTTAAGCATATCAGACCTACCTAACCTGCGCAAAACTGTTATCATCATCAGATCCCCTACACTGAATTGATCTTCAAGCCAGTCGGCGTTAGCCAATCTACCCGAAAGCTTGTCAAGACGGGCACAAATACGATCTTCTAGAATAGGCATCCGCTCAGTGTACCAGGCCTTTTCACGCTCCATATATCCGGTAATTTCATAATCAAGTATCGGTGGTTCAATCGTGCTGAGCGCTGCAAACATCCATGTGATAGCACGTGCGCGTGCTTCTGTTCCGTTTGGTAACAAACCGCTATGATGCTGTGCGATGTACAAAACGATTGCGCCAGATTCAAACAAAACAAGATCACCTTCTTCATAAGTAGGGATTTGTCCGAAAGGGTGGGCTGTCAGATGAACACTTTCTTTCATTTCCTTAAACGAAACTAAACGCACTTTATAGGGCTGACCTACTTCTTCAAATGCCCAACGAACCGGCATATCGCGCGCAAGCCCCTTACCACGATCAGGTGAATTTTCGAAGGCCGTGATTGTTGGAATGTCTGGATTCAATTTCTGCATTTACTGATTAATTTCCGGTGTTACGAGCTTTTCCAGTTTATGCAACGATTCCTGCCATCCAAGGTAGCAGGCTTCAGGGGGAATCACATCGGGAACACCTTCTTGCTCAATGTTTAGTTCTGTACCAACCGAAACTGCCTTAAGTATGACAGTAACCTGCATTTCACCCGGCAAATTTTCATTATCAAACTTGTCGGTGTAGACAAGACGCTCACCGGGAACGAGTTCAAGATAAGTTCCACCAAAAGAATGGCTGTCACCCGTTGTAAAATTACGGAATGACATTCTATGCTCACCACCTACTTTGGCGTCCAATTTATGAACAGTGCATGTGAAGCCATAGGGCGGCACCCAGCTTGCCACTGCATCTGGTTCAAGAAATGCCCGATATACTTTTTCGGGGCTGGATGAAATTACACGATGCAGACGAATTGTGTTAGGCATTTTTTTCTCCTTTTAAGTTCTGATTCTCTTTTTCCGGTGATGCAAACAAAAGCTTCAGATACCTCAATAAATGCTCGATGCTTTCCGCTGCTATATCCGGACCACCCTTAGCTTTAGCAAGAATGAAGGCGCCCTGAAGTACGGCCTGTGTATGAAGCGCAAGTGACTTGGCTGTCCAGTCTGACATAACATTTCGTTCTTTCATTGCTGCTTCAATATCATGCTCAAGTGTTGCGGCATGCTTGCTAATGCTTCTGTCACACGCATCACGAATGCTCGGGGCGGTTTCATAAATTTCCTGAACCATCGTTCCAACAAGACATGTGAATTCCGGCACACTGCCCTGCAAAAGTGACTTGCGGTAGGTAATATAACCAAAAACCCTTTCAAACGGATCGCCATAATCATGATACGGAGCATTTGCGAATAAAACTCCAGTTATGTCGGACCAGTATTCCGCCGCCGCAACACCAAGTTCTTCTTTACTTTTAAAATGATGGAAAAAAGCACCCTTTGTAACACCTGCTGTCGCGCAAAGCTCATCAACCGTAGTCGCAGAATATCCCTTGGTGCGAATAATCATAAGGCTGGCATCAAGCAGTTTAGATTTTGCATTAGTTTTTATGGTTAGCCCTGGCATTAAATTCTCCTTATGAATTTTACATACCAACTGGTTGGTATGTTGTCAAGTAACATCGTTCTATTTAAAAATCAAATGTTAATAATGATATAGATATGACACCCACATGGATAAGCAAATGAAACACAGGATAACAACTAGCAGCGGTATTGGGCGGCGATGGGCCCGCCGCCCTGACTCTTTATTTCCTAAATGTCTTTATGACTAGATACATTGTTTAATATTTAAGAATTTAAATAGAGCAATTTTACTCTTCAGATTGGCAGAAATCATTAATCAATTAATTGCCCTCAGGGCTATTATTAAATTTACCCCATGCCTTGGAAAAAAGTATATTGCAGTAAACAAAACTGAGAGGGGAAGCAATGAGCCGGGGAATATTATTATTTTTGGTGTGTTTGTCACTTAGTATCACTTCGAAAGTTTGTGCTCAGGAGACTTACATACAATTAGACAACTACCTATCTAGCGCAATTGATTATAAAAATAATCCCGGCATTGTAGCCATGGCTTCCGACAAAAATGGTTTATTTTATAGTAGTGCTTTTGGAATGGCCGATATTGCAACTGAGCGTGAAATTACCCAGGACACCCTTATTCGTATTGCATCCATGTCAAAACCAATTACCACAGTTGCCGCTATGCAACTGGTTGAGAGAGGTATTATTGAGCTTGATGTTCCTGTTGAAAACTATTTACCAGAATTCTCAAGACTTCAGGTTCTAGATGGATTTAATGATGAAGGAAGACCAATATTAAGAAAACCCACTTCAGAAGTAACATTACGTCAATTGCTTAGCCATACAGCAGGGTTTGTCTATACATTTTCCAATGAAAAAGCCTTACGGTTAAGTGGGATTGAGGATAGCGGCATTGATATTGCCAAAGGGACAGATCTGATCAATGTACCACTTGGATATGATCCCGGTACAATTTGGGAATATGGTGTGGGCGTTGACTGGGCCGGAATACTGATTGAACGGATGACAAATCAGACATTGGAAGATTATTTCTTTGAACATATTTTTAGTCCCCTCAATATGACAAACACCCGTTTTGACCTTAATCCAACACAGATTGATAGTCTCGCGACTCTCTACATAAAGGATAAGGGTGGAAAAGTTAGTGCTTTGGGACCATGGCAAAATGATCCGTTCCAATCTGGTGGCAGCGGCCTTGTTTCAACTGCCAATGAATATATGCGGTTCTTACGTATGCTCCTGAATGGAGGAGAGTATGAAGGAAAACGCATATTGAAGGCTGAAACGATAGATCTAATGGAACAGAATAATATAGGCACGCTTAATGTGCGCCCGGTCTTGCATTCTTATATGCAGGATAGAAGCCGTGATATAAAATTTTTTGAACATTCAAATGCAAAATTTGGCCTGGGCTTTTTGATTAATGAAGATGAAATCAATAATGCTCGGGCAGCTGCTAGTCTGACATGGGGTGGGCTTTACAATACATTTTTCTGGATAGATCCGAAGAATGAAATCTGCGCTGTATTCATTACACAGATATTACCATTTTTTGATCCAGAAACTATCGATGTTTATAAAAATTTCGAAAAACTGATTTATCAATCACATAAAATAAAAGGGAAATAAAATGGCAAGACTATGCACAAAATATAAAATGCTGATCACTATGTTGATGATGTTTGCATGTGCTCCTTCCGCCTTTGCAGATGATAAGGAAGATGTTCTTAATGTGGTTATGAAATGGGCGTCCCTTGAAAATGATTTAAAGGCGCAGTCTGAGCTGGTTACTGACGATCGAATACAGGTTTTTGAAATGTGGCGCCGCGCTGATCAGGATCAGAATATGAAAGTACAGCTTGCCCAAAGAGAAGCTATTTTAAAGCTGGACCCTGACTGGAAAGTCATTGTCAGTATTGAAGCACCTATAGTCCGAATTTATGACGGTGATGCTGCTGTTGTCAGTTTCAAAAGAATGTATGAAGTTATCCCTGGAAATGCACCACCAAGGCCAATGTTTCAAACGTATATTTCCATGACCCTGATTAAGGAAAATAACGAATGGAAAATAGCCCATATGCATGGTTCTGCAGCATAAATTCTACTTTTAGTGAAAATGAGAATTAGTTTTGTTGATATGAAGTGCAACCAAAAAAGGCGGCTATAGGCCGCCTTCTAAATTCTCTATAAATCTCTATCACATATGGATTGGTGAGCCACCCGCGGCCATGGCGGCTTCCTTGACAGCTTCGGCTTCTGTGGGATGTGCATGACAGGTATAGGCAACGTCTTCAGCGGTAAGGCCTTTTTCAATCGCCAGTGTTACTTCGGCAATCATGTTACCGGCATCAGCACCGATGATATGTGCGCCTAGCACTTTATCATTTTCCTGAGAGGATAGTATTTTTACAAAACCGTCTGTCTGGCTGTTGGCCTTGGCACGGCTGTTGGCGGTGAAGGGAAATTTCCCAACATTATAAGCCACCCCAGCTTCTTTAAGTTGTTCTTCGGTACGGCCAACGCTTGCCACTTCAGGCATCGTATATATCACACCGGGGATCGCATCATAATTCACATGCCCGGCATAACCTGCAATGATTTCCGCAACGGCAATACCTTCATCTTCGGCTTTATGGGCAAGCATGGCGCCACGCACCACATCGCCGATAGCATAAATGCCCTTTACGTTGGTTTCAAAATGATCGTTAATATCGACCTGACCACGGTCCGTCATATTGACACCGGCTTTATCAAGATCAAGTCCTTCCGTATAAGGACGACGTCCAACGGA